>JAGLOK010000153.1 GCA_023139005.1 Clostridiales bacterium
GTATGATAATGTTAAATTTATTATTAGAGATAGTGTCTATAATGGAAATGAAAACAAGATGGTTGGTAACATACGATTATTTATATTACTCGAATCTGGTAATGGAATCGATATTAGGGGGATAAAGAAATGAAAAACATCCAAAGGCAATATCCTTTACTTTCGGCTTGCGGCTTAAATTGTGGGTTATGCCCCCGTTATCATACAGACGGAACATCTAAATGCCCCGGTTGTGCTGGAAAAAGTTTTTTAATGAAACATCCGTCATGCGGAATTTTATCTTGTTGTCAACGCCACGGCGGTATTGAATACTGTTATCAGTGTGATGAATACCCTTGCAAAAGGTATGACGGTGCAGATTCTTCAGACTCTTTTATCACACACCGTAACCAGCTAAAGGATTTTAAAAAGGTCAAAAAAATTGGGCTAGGTACTTACCAATCTGAATTGAACGAAAAAGTGGAGATATTGCTGGAATTATTACTTAACTATAATGATGGACGACAAAAATCCTTTTTCTGTATTGCTATTAATCTTTTAGAGCTAACTGATGTTAAAGAAGTGATGGCGCATATTACAGAAGCAATTAAACCTGATTCCACATTAAAAGAAAAGTCTTTAAGTGCTGTAACTTTATTTAAAAATATGGCAGAAAAACGAAATATTACGCTAAAACTAAATAAAACCAAGCGTCCTAAAGGGAATACGTAAATGTGCTTGCTTTCTATTATAAGCATAATGGGCAGCTGCTTAACCATGACTTAACCTTCAATTATCCATATAAATAACATATAAAATAGATAATACTTGTTTGCTTTTATTGTTAATCATATACAAAAATAATCAATGTATCCGCATCTCCCCACAGTATCTCTTGAGCAACGTCTCGTGGGGGTCGTATATCTTTTGGATGGAGTTATATATGAAATTCTGTTATAATATGGAATAAGAGAATTTATCTATACTGTGAGTTTGATTTATGAAAGCCGAACTTTGTAAAGGCAAAAAAACTGTAACATAGCAAAACATTAATAATTTTTAAAATTTTTAGTTTACTCATTAGAAAGAGATATATAAAATGAATATAAATATTATACAAATTAATAATAAAAATAAATATTATATAAATAAATCCAATGAACCGTTTGTTATAGTCGGAGAAATAATTCCTACATTTATAGATGGAAAATGGAATTATAAAGAAATGTTATACGATATCTCTACTCAAAAACATTATCTTAATGAAGAAATAAATGCAGAAGAATATATTAATAATATAAATAAAGTCATATTTTTTGCATGTATTGATAATAAATGTATTGGCCAAATAGTTCTGCGAAAGAACTGGAACAATTATTGTTTTATTGAAGACATATCATTAGCTAAAAATTATAGAAGAAAAGGTATAGGGAAAATACTTATAGATAAAGCACAAAAGTGGGCTGACTATTTTGGTTTAGCCGGACTTATGCTTGAAACTCAAAACAATAATATACTTACTTGCAGGTTTTATTTAAAGCAAGGCTTTGAAATTGGTTCGGTTGATAAATTGTTATACAGTGGTTTAGGTAATGATGAATATGCAATATTCTTTTATCGCAAAACACGAAAATCAACAAGAACGATTACGGTTGAAGATTATAATCCAAAATGGGCAGATGACTTTAACAGGATTAAAAGTTACCTTATGCAATATCTTAAAAAAGATATTATATGTATAGAGCACGTTGGTTCTACATCTGTAAAAGGACTAGCAGCAAAATCAATAATTGATATTGATATAATAATAAAAAGAGAAAAACTTATTCAAGTAAAAAGTCTATTAGAGGGAGCAGGATATTTTTATAAAGGTGATTTAGGTATTGCCGACAGATACAACTTTAAGCAATATACTGAAATCACTAATGGTTTTCATGTGCATAATTTGTTTGTATGTCCCGAAGATAGTAGAGTGCCTATTAGTCATTTGAAATTCAAAGACTATTTAAAGGCAAATAGTAAAAAAAGAGATGCGTATTCAAGAATAAAAAAAGAAAGCGCTTCTCTTTTTTCACATGATTATCAAGGCTATAATAAACATAAAGAGCCCTTCATACTTGAATGTTATAGAGAAATATTTCAGAATGACATTGATCTAGCATATCGTTGCAATGGAAAAATTGATGTTACAGAAATAGATGAGCTAAGGAAAAAAGTCGGATGGAATGAGATGGGTAATTATTATAGAAATGGCTTGCAAAATTCATACTTTTATCTTTGCTGTTTTATTGATAATATGCTTGTAGGCTTTGTTGATGTTATTAGCAATGGTAACTCTGATGCGTATATTCAAGATTTAATAGTAGATCCAGAATATCAGAATAAAGGAATTGGAACTATGCTTATGAACATAACAATCGATAAGTTGAAATTAGATGAAATTTATATAATTTCTGTTCTATTTAATGAAAAGCTAAATAGTTTTTTCGAAAAGTTTGGGTTTAGTATTCTTAATGCAGGACAGTTGGAAACAAAAAGAACATAATAATAGTTATCATAATTCTTGGTATATGAGGCTTAATATCCGACTATCACACCCACTCTTCCCACAATATCTCTTGAGCAATGTTGTATGCGGGTCGTAGATCTTTTCGATGGTTGGGGTGGTGTTTTTAAGCTTTATGTTTATGGGAAATAGTGGTATGATGGTGGGAAATAAGGAGGTCATTATGTTAAAGGATTTTGGAGTTAATCTTTATGTGAAAGACAGTTTTGAAGCAGTAGATATGTACTGCAAAGCTTTTGGTGCGGAATTATGTTTTAAGATATTAAGTGAAGATGAAAAATCTTATGCACATTGCAACTTGTCCGCTGATGGAAAGATGTTTTTATCACTAGCAGAAGCTCCTGATGATACTTTCTTTGGCAACAAAAATAAATGGCAAACCATGGCGATGAATATGTGTTTGGGAAGCAAAGAAGCCGTTCAAAAGGCATTTAATGTCTTAAGCGTTGGAGGACATGTAATTGATGGTCTCGGTCCATGTCCTTGGAATGAGTATTGTTCCAACCTTATCGATAAGTATGGTGTGTTTTGGTGGATAGCAATATAGATACTCAATGCACTCGTGTCTCTCCGCTGTAGCTCTTGAGGAGGGTTTCGTAGGGGTGGGGGTTGTAGAGATGGTGGGAGTGGATGATAAGCTATTTTACATTATACAGTATGACAAATAAGTTTTAATATAGTATAGATTAAACGTGTTAATTAAATCATTGTATTTTTGAGGTGATAAAAATGGTAAAAGTCGGAACAGGTTGGGAAAGAAACAGAAGAACTCATTTTGATGATATTGTTACAAATTATGATAGAATACGTCCCGAATACCCTCAAGAACTATTTGAGGATATTACCAGTTATTCTAATTTTAAAGAAAATGTAAATGCTCTCGAAATAGGTGCAGGAACAGGCAAAGCTACCATCCCTTTTTTGAATAGAAGTTATCGTATTACCGCAGTCGAACTTGGCAATAATATGGCAAATTATCTATCAAAAAAGTTTGAAAAATACGAAAACTTCAATGTTATCATTACCTCCTTTGAAGATGTTGAATTGAAAAATAATTCTTTCGATTTAATATATGCTGGTTCTGCATTTCATTGGGTAAATGCTGATATTGGGCGTCCTAAAGCATATGAGTTATTAAAAGAAAACGGAACTATTGCACTATTTCGCTACAACGCAATGACACCTCATGGTGATGTAATATTTGACGAAATTCAAGCTTTTTATGAGAAATACTATTACAGCTATTACACAACTTCTTCAAGACCGATAATAAAAACAAAAGCTGATTTCATGAAACCTTCTGAGATTTATAATTCATATAGGTTTGAGGATTTGAAAAATTACGGTTATAAAGATATTGAAATGAAATTTTATGATGGCTCTAAGACATTTAGTGCAAATGAATACATAGATTGGCTTGACACAATGTCAGACCATAGAAGTTTACCCAAGAGTAATAAAACTGCTTTATATGATGGGATTAGAAAAACCATATTAAATCATGGAGATAGTTATAAGTTAGACTATTTATTTCAACTTTATATGGGTAGAAAATAAACAATTAACGAATATATAATTTAGGTTTAAATGTTATACCTTTAATTTCGCTCACATTCACATTATCCACATGATTAGCACATTCTAAGATAATCAATGCACCCGCGTCTCCCCACAATATCTCTTGAATAATGCTGTATGGAGGGCGTTAAGGTTTTCGATGGTGGGGATGTCATTTGCTTGCTTTATGTTATTGGGAAATAGTGGTATGATGGTATGAAAATAAATAAGTAGAAATTATGATAGGTGGCGAAATGATGAAGAAAATACTCCTTACTTCTGCTGGATTAAGTGAAAGTCTAAAAAAACTGTTTTTCTTGCAGATAAATAAAAAACCTCAAGAAATAAAAATTATTTTAGTACCTTCTGCATCAACAGGTAACGATGGTGCACGCGAGATGCTTTCGGTTTGTATGTTTGAGTTGGAAAACATGGGAATATTACGAGAGAATATTTTTGTTTATGACTTAAAATATATTTTATCAAAAGAGTATTCCAGAACATACCCTATTAATTTGGACAAAGTACCTTCTTTTTTCCGACTTTTATCCTTTGATGAAATAAATGAATATGACGTATTGTTTTTTAGTGGAGGCAGCGCAAATGTTTTACTCGATGAGATTAATCGTACAGGATTTAAAGAGGTTGTAACTCATGCAGTAGAAAATGGACTGTTCTATATTGGCGTTAGCGCAGGGAGCATGGTTGCTGCTGGAAATTTGCCTGATAGTTTGGGATATATAAAAAACCCAGTAATTGTTCATTGTGAAAAAGGGACTTCTTGTGGAGATCTACCACAAGATGGTGATATATATTTGACAGATAGTCAAGCTATATGGATAGATGAGGATAGTGCTCAAATTATAAAGTAGAAGTTTTCAACGCATCCGTGTCTCACCACAATATCGTAGGAGGAGGGTATCGTGGGGGGCGTATACTTTTTCGATGGCGGAGATGATTCTATTTCTAAACTTTATGCTATCTGCAACTGATATGTCTAAAATCACATCTTCTAAATCATTTGGTCCAAACCTAAAATGCCCTTGGAGTGCACCTATAATCTCCCCTTGTTTCATGATGTAGTGCAATGTCTTATGTTGCTTGGAATAAAAGCGTACTTTTAGCTCTCGATCATTTGATTTTACTATGTAGTCGTTTAGGTCAAGGATATAGATATCGTCTGGGATTTGGTCGGGACTGTTTGCTATTTCATCTATATCGCTAGATATGATATATCCCTGTTTGTCATCCGCTGTGGCTTCAACGAGTTTGCCTTTTTCAATTAGAGAAAGCTTTGCGTTATTTATGTGCTTGTTTGAAAGCTTGGTAAATGACCTTATCATGCTATCGTTTATGAATACATTGAGATATGCAAAGCGTAGGATGACTTCCTCTACTGCTTGGCTTTTTAAGTATTTGTTAAAATCCATGTCATAAAACTCTTCTTCAAGCAGATACCACGCTCTGTCCCATTCATTATCTACTTGGTCTTCAAATACTATGAATGCTTTTTGAAGCTTTTGCAATGATGCTGAAATGTGCTTTGAGAGCAGACCTGTGATTTCTTTTATCATGTGGATATTCATTGCACCTTCGTTTTTTATGGTGCGTAAGACAATTTCCTCAAATTGATTAAAATACTTTATTTCTTTTTTGTATGCTGTCATGTAGAGGGGCAATTCATCTGTGTAGATGTAGCCGACATTGCCGCCTCGAAAGCGTCCTTTTATTATGTTGCGGTTTGCTCTGTTGTAGTTGTTTAGCGTTCTATCATCAATATTAAATCTATGTTGGATAAGTGGTGGTTCTCCCGGTGTTGTCCAAAACAGAGTGGGCACAGGCGACATCATACGAAAGAGTGCTTCATAGTCCGCATCATCATTGCGCTCGATGAGGTTTTGCCGCTTGAGCGATAGGTAGGTTGCTTTGGTTTTGTTGATTTTAATCATTTATACTCCAATATTTCAACATCTCAAGCCTTGCGCCTTTGGGTTTATCACAATGCTCACTATCACCACAGGAAAACTCATGAAGAATATCACATGGCATGTCAGAGCAATTTCCACAATGCAGATAACCTTTATCAATACAGCATACCGCAACAGGACACTCTCCCCAAAATGGTTTGCCATCCATTTCCATACAGCCTTTGCAGTCACCGCACGCAGGATTGTTCAAGACCTTGCATAAAATACCGCATTTAGACTGGGGTTTGCTGATGTCTGAAATATCAAACTTCGCTACCTCTCCATCTATCCATAATGAAGCACTTTTTGCTGTAAATTTAATTACACAATACTCAGGATCTTTTACTCCTTTTGGGAAATATTCTATAAGACCATCATTCCAAAGTTCTTTTTTTATGCTCATATCTGAAACTATTTCGCAATTGCCAGATAGTGACACATTGTCTGCACCTTTATTAAAACATACGCTTGTTTTGCTGTTATTTATGATTGATTGCGCCATGTCTCCACTTGTACTTGTGGAAAAGTAACAAGAAAATATACCGTCTGGCTTTTGGCTTGAACGGGTCGCACAATGTGGAAATCCCTCTTTTAAAATTACTGCAACATAAGCTGCTGTGCTTGAGTTTACTATGTCATTTGCTTTTTTTATTATATTTGCATTCATTTAGGAAACCTCTACAATTTCATTGATATCTAGATCAACATTTTCACCATTCATAAACAGTCTTGCGTTTTTTATGGTCAACTTGATCAGACAATATAGTTCATGTGTCGGACTGTCATAGTAGTTGCTCATCCAGTCTTCCCACATCTCTTTTTTCACATCCGCATCGGTGATGACTTCTGCAACCCCCGATAGTGTGACATTCACGGAGTCGTTGTAGTAGCACAGTCCTGCATTTTTGTTGTTTTTTATGCATTCAACCTTCTTGCTGTCGAGTCCTGTTGATATCCAAAACTCTTTGAGTCCTGTGTGCCTGTATGCCAAAACTGCAGATACAAATGGGCGTCCAGCACCGTCGATTAGTCCGAGTGTGGACATCTCCATCTCTTGGTCTATGAGTTCGAGTGATTTTTTGATAAATTCTTGTTTCATATTACTCTCCATATTATTATTTAGTCCGCATATATCTCATGAATATTGCCATCAAGGTCTGCAAACAATGCCGTCCTTTGTCCCCAAGGCATATCATGCGGTGCCAGTATCGATGTTGCACCTTTTTTTACGATCTCATCAAATGTTGTATCAACATCGTCTTTGTTGGGAAGCCAAAATGCCAATTCAAAGCGCTGTCCAGGTGCTCTTTCTTTGTAGCTATCATGATTCGAAAGTTTATACATCAAGCTTCTTGCACAAATTGCAAACCGGACACCATCGTGTTCCAGCTCAACATAGTCTCCATCATCGTCATCTCCGGTAAAGCCCATCACGTCTTTATAGAATTTAACTAGCCTTGCAACATCATCTGTAGCTATTGAAATCAGTCTTATTTTAGGTATCATCATTCATTACCTCCATGTTGAATAATCATTTACTACTAGTATTATTTTCTTTCCACTCGTTTATGTGATAAGAAAAGTCAAGTTGATATATTGGAATGCCTTTTAGTACTCCAAATTTCTGCACTTCTTCATATTGAGAGCTTTCTGCCCTATCAACTATAAAAATCTTATCTCTAAATATAACATAGTGAAAATCAATATTCTTGTAATCAGCGTACCAATCATGCTTTGAGTCTAGTACCCGACTTAATAATTCTGAGACTTCATCCACATCGTCTTCTTTGATCTCAACTGTATGCAATGTCCACTTTTCCAACCAAGGCGTTGTATGACTTTCAGTAACTTGTATCGTTTTTGTCTCAAGCAAATTTATTTTTTGCAATATTTTAATGTCTTCTAAACTTTCTTCAATTATTACCCCAACATAGTTATTTTCTTTCATTGCTTTGTCCTCTCCCACTTTCTATATAACTATATCATACAGCAATAAACACGTCACCTATATGTCATGTTTAATATCTTTTGCAATATTTTCTGCTTGCATTCGTATTTCTTCCGCCAAATCGAGAGGAAATACAACTCTTGCTTTGTCTCCAAATCCCAAAATCCATTGGATGATATAGTCGCGATTTGTATACTGACTCCTAAAATGAAGCTTCCCATCTTCTGTCTCCTCATAGCAGTTGGGTCCATACATCTCGACAATCAAGTACTTAACGCTTGGATCAAATACCACTTCATATGGGTTATCATCTGTAAAGTGTGCATCATAATCCTGCTTTTCCTCTGGAATTATGCGCTTGTTAAATGTTTTATCTGTATCGTGCAGGTCCCATAGTCGATTGAGCTTGAACATACGAAAATCATTTTTGTGCAGACAGTATCCCACCACATACCAATCCGACCATTTAAAGGTGATGATGTATGGTTCAATTTCTCGTGGGTGCTGTCCCGCCTTGCTGTAATATGTGAAATTGATGACTTTGCTTTGGTTGATTGCACGCTTGATCTGCTCAATTTTATCAGACAAACTATGTTTATGATGGGATGCTAGGTCAATCACGATGCACCCATCATCGTTGATTATGGACTTTTCACGGGGTGCGAATTTATGCAAAAGCATCTCAATATCTTTAGATTTTGAGACACTACCTAGTCCTTTGAGT
>JAGLOK010000154.1 GCA_023139005.1 Clostridiales bacterium
ACCCATACCACCAGATGTTATGAACCGGTCATTTTTATGAAATGGATAGTATTGCGCAGTCCACATTTGATGTTGACCTACGTCTGTAGTCACAATCGTTGTTTCATCAATCAGATTATTGATCGTATCCAATATCTTCTTTGGCAAGTGCTCATTTGGCATATGTAATTTATCAATGCTTTTCCAATTCTGAATGTCTTTTATCCATTCAGAATGATCTTGCTGTGTTAGTACTTTGTTCAGTTGTTCTAATACTTCCTTAATATCTCCAACAATATGAAGATGTGTCGGAACGTTTTTATTCACCTCTGCAGCATCAATATCGATTTGAATAATATTTGCATGTGCAGCAAACGTATCTATATTTGTTCCTGTAACTCTATCACTCAGCCTTGCACCGAGTACTATTAGTAGATCACAAGCAGTAAATGACATATTAGATGCTTTTGTCCCATGCATACCTATCATACCCATATGTAGTGGATGATCCGCAGGGAATGAACTGATGCCCATTAGAGAGCATGATACTGGCGCTTGGATTGTTTCTGCAAGCTCAAATAATTCATCTGCTGCACCAGAGCCTACTGTGCCACCACCGGAAAATATAACAGGCTTCTTTGCTTTTATTATCATCTCTTTTAGTTCTTGGATTGTAGCACCCTGTTGCTTTATTTCAAACAAACAAGTATCACACGGTACATACTCGCACTCATTTACAAATGCGTCTTTAGTAAAATCAATCAACACAGGACCGGGTCTTCCACTGGCAGCAAAGTCAAACGCTTCCTGCATAACTTCAGCAATATCTGCAGGGTCATCGACTTGGTAGTTGTGTTTAGTTATCGGCATTGTGATGCCAATAATGTCTGTTTCTTGAAAGCTGTCCTTTCCAAGAAGTGCAGATGGCACATTCCCTGTGATGGCTACCATTGGTACGGAGTCCATGTACGCTGTTGCGATACCTGTAACCAAATTGGTTGCTCCAGGGCCGGATGTTGCAATGCACACACCCACTTTGCCTGTTGCTCTTGCATATCCATCGGCTGCATGGCTTGCACCCTGCTCGTGCGCAGTCTCAATATGCTTTATTTTCGATTCATTATATAGTGCATCATATAGATAGATGACATATCCGCCCGGATACCCAAATACCGTATCTACATTATGTTTCTTCAAGCACTCCAATACAATCTGTGCACCTGTCATTTTCATACTATATCCTCCTATTTTCTCGCCTTTCGGCGAGTCATCCGAAAATTATTTCGAATGATGTCTTACAAATCTCAAAAAACTCTCTTTATTCGTGCTTTTTTGTGATTTGCGCTTTTTACCTACATCTATTTTACCATTTCATAGCTTTTTCGGTACATGCCCGAAAAAGTCTTCTGGTTTTCTAATTCATGTTTTTTGTAGTTACATTATTACTATTTCAGCACAGCACCTTTATCTGCGGATGTTACCAATCTGGAGTAACGAGAAAGCCAGCCTTTGGTTGCCTTCAATGGTCTTTTTTCAATCTTTGATAAACGATTTAAAAGTACCTCATCATCAATCATCAATGTCAATTCACGCTTTTTGATATCGATTTTGATGATATCGCCTTGCTGTACCGCACAAATGGGTCCACCTGCTTGTGCTTCCGGTGAAACGTGACCGATCGCTGCGCCTCTTGTTGCACCACTGAATCTACCATCTGTAATGAGTGCGACTTCCTTATCCAATCCCATGCCTGCAAGTGCCGATGTGGGAGAGAGCATTTCACGCATTCCGGGTCCGCCTGCTGGTCCTTCATATCGGATAACAACAACATCGCCTTTTTTTATGTCTCCATTGTAGATTGCTTTGATTGCATCTTCTTCACATTCAAATATTACAGCAGGGCCTGTGTGTTGCATCATCTCTGGGGCTACTGCGGACTGTTTTACAACACCACAGTTTGGTGCAAGGTTTCCTCTTAAGATGGCGATGCCTCCTTCGACACTATACGGTGCATCAACACTCTTAATCACCTCATTATTCGTAATTTTATAATCAGCTACAGCTTCACCAATCGTGGTGAGTGCAACACTTTTAACATCGTTATTGAGCAGTCCTGCTCTATTGATCTCATTGATTACAGCAGCAACACCACCTGCATAGTGCAAGTCGATGATGTTGGTAACACCTGCGGGGCTTAGCCTACAGAGGTTGGGTGTTGATTTGCTTATCTTATCTACCAAATCAAGACTTAGTTCGATATCACATTCATTAGCGATTGCAGGTAAGTGCAATACAGAGTTTGTAGAACATCCCAATGCCATATCCACACGTAGTCCATTTTCAAATGCTTTTTCAGTCATAATATCCAATGGAAGTAATTGATCTTTTAATATCTTCATCAATTGCATGCCGCTTTTCTTTGCAAAACGAATGCGTTCAGCGTTCACCGCTGGGATTGTACCATTTCCGGATAACGCCATTCCCAATGCTTCTGTTAAGCAGTTCATTGAGTTTGCAGTAAACATGCCTGCACAAGATCCGCATCCGGGACATGCTGTGTTTTCCATGTCGCAGACATACGCTTCGTCAGCTTTACCCGCAACGTATGCTCCAACTGCTTCAAATACATCATTAAGGTTAGTTGAGTTTCCCTTGCTGTCGCGTCCTGGCATCATTGGACCTCCACTGCAAAAGATAGCAGGACGATTGATTCGCGCTGCCGCCATCAACATTCCGGGAACGATTTTATCGCAATTAGGAACCAATGCAATGGCATCAAATCCATGTGCCATTACCATAGTTTCTACAGTATCTGCAATCAATTCACGCGATGCCAAGGAATAATTCATGCCCGAGTGTCCCATGGATATACCATCACAAACACCAATTGTATTCATCAATATAGGCGTTCCCCCTGCCATACGCACACCGTCTGCGACTGCTTTTGCAATCTTATCTAGGTGTATATGTCCGGGTACGATTTCACTGCCTGCGTGTATGACGCCGATTAACGGACGTGAAAGTTCTTCGTCTGTATATCCCATCGCTTTAAACAATGAACGATGTGGTGCTCTTTCGATTCCTTTTTTTACGCTATCACTAATCATATTCTCACCTTCGGTGTCACCGAAATTCTTAATTTCGGTGAATGTCTTACGATTTGTAAAAAATTCAGAGCATAGCTCTTCATGCATTTTTACAAATCGCGCTTTTATCTGCTTATTTGATAATATTTCTTAAACTTTCTCGGTACAAGCCCGTGAAAGTTTCTAATCGTTAGCTTTCTAGTTATCTTTGCCCTGCGGGGCAAGGATTATAGTTTGCTGATTACAACGTCTGTGATTGCGACTGTACCAAGTGCTTTTTCGCCATCTGTTGCGATATCGCCTGTTCTTGCACCTGATGCAAGTGTCTTTTTCACTGCATTTTCTATTGCATCGGC
>JAGLOK010000155.1 GCA_023139005.1 Clostridiales bacterium
TCGGCGGCTTTTAGTTGGTCCAATGAATACCGAAGCATCATGGCTGCGGACATAATAGTTGCAAATGGATTTGCGATGCCTTGTCCTGCGATGTCAGGCGCCGATCCGTGTATTGGTTCATACATACCGCGTTTGCTTGTTCCCAATGATGCCGATGGCAGCATGCCCATTGAGCCTGTTATCATCGCTGCCTCATCAGATAGTATATCTCCAAACATATTTCCGGTGACCATAACATCAAATTGATTCGGGTCTTTTACCAATTGCATTGCGGCTGTATCCACCAACAAATTTGAGAAAGCAACTTCTGGATATTCCTGTGCCACTTTTCCCATTTCATCGCGCCAAAGCCTCGAATTTTCTAATACATTTGCTTTGTCAACGCTGACGACTCTTTTTTCTCTTTTCATTGCTGCCTTAAAAGCAACATGCGCGATTCTGTTTACTTCAGGTCTGCTATAATACATTGTATCATATCCACTAAAGTCATCACGTTCTTTTTTACCAAAATATATTCCACCTGTAAGTTCGCGTACAACCAATACATCAGGTCCACCTTCTATCAAACTAGGCTTTAGAGGACATGCGTCTTTCAATTCATCAAATAGTACTGCGGGACGCAGGTTGGCAAAGAGTTCAAGCTCTCCACGAAGTCCGAGCAATGCGTTTTCAGGACGCATATCGCTACCTAGTTTGTCCCATTTTGTACCACCAACTGCACCAAGCAATATTGCATCACTTGCTTTTGTACCATCAATAGTAGCTTGTGGTAATGGCAATCCCAATTCATCGATTGCACATCCGCCTGCTAAGTAGTATTTATAATCTAACTCAAATGCGTATTCTGATGCTACTGCATCCAAAACTCTTATGGTTTGTTCTATAACTTCTGGTCCGATTCCGTCACCGGGTATTACTGCAATATTGTATTTCATCTCTTTGTACCTTTCAATTCTTTGCTATGGATTTAACCAGTCCACCCAACTCAATTATATTTTGTAAAAATGGTGGAAAGGGTGCTGCCTGATATTCTTTACCGGTAGTGATATTTTTAATAACACCTGTATCAGTGTCTACTGCTACCACATCTCCTGTGCTGATGCCATCAACTGCGTCAGGACACTCGAGTATAGGAAGCCCGATATTAATCGAGTTTCTAAAGAATATTCTTGCAAAGGTCTTTGCAATGATGCAGCTTGCGCCACTTCCCTTAATTGCAAGTGGTGCATGTTCACGAGATGAACCACAGCCAAAGTTAATACCTCCGACCATGATATCTCCATCTTGAACTTTACTTGCATAGGTTGTATCTATGTCTTGCATGCAGTGCTTTGCAAGCTCTTTTGGATCTGCTGTATTCAAGTATTGTGCAGGTATAATAACGTCCGTATCGACGTGATCTCCATATTTAAAAACATTTCCCTTTAGTTTCATAGTTGCTCCAATTCTTCAGGTGTTGTTATTCTACCCGTTATTGCACTTGCAGCAGCGACTGCTGGGCTTGCAAGGTATACTTCAGAGTCCACATGTCCCATACGTCCCACAAAATTTCGGTTGGTTGTGGATATTGCTCTTTCGCCAGCTGCCAATATACCCATGTGTCCGCCTAAGCATGGACCACACGTTGGTGCACTAACAACACATCCTGCTTCTACAAAGGTCTTCAGGTATCCTTTTTCCATCGCATCCAAGTACACTTTCTGTGTTCCAGGGAATATGATAGTACGTACACCTTTTTTCACTTTTCTGCCTTCAAAAAGTTTTGCAGCTGCTTCAAGGTCTGTGATTCTTCCATTGGTACACGAGCCAATCACTGATTGATCAATCACGATGTCGGATAACTCCGATGCAAGCTTTGTATTGTCAGGAAGATGTGGACACGCTACAGTGTAGTCCAGTGTACCCAAATCAATATCATACACTTTTTCATATTCTGCATCGCTATCTGCTTCATATACAACAGGGGTTCTGTCAGAATGCACCTTGATGTATTCTAATGTCTTATCATCCACTGGGAAGATACCATTTTTCGCACCGGCTTCGATGGCCATGTTCGCAATGGTAAAACGATCATCCATAGTAAGTGTTGCAATGCCTTCGCCTGCAAATTCCATGGATTGATATAGTGCCCCATCCACACCGATCATTCCAATGATGTGTAGTATCAAGTCTTTTCCGCTGACTTCCTTTTTGAATTTACCTATCAAGTTAAATTTAATGGCAGATGGCACCTTGAACCACGCTTTGCCTGTCGCCATTCCTGCGGCCATGTCTGTGGAGCCAATTCCTGTAGAGAATGCCCCCAGTGCGCCGTATGTACATGTATGAGAATCCGCACCGATGATTAAGTCTCCTGCAATCACTAATCCCTTTTCAGGAAGAAGCACATGTTCAATGCCCATCTCGCCTACTTCAAAGTAGTTTTCAATATCCAATGAGTGTGCAAACTTTCGCACGCATAAGCATTGCTCAGCTGCTGCAATATCTTTATTAGGTGTGAAGTGATCAGGTACTATAGATACTTTTTTTGTATCAAACACCTTATCAATACCCATCTTCTCAAATTCCTTGATTGCAACCGGTGTTGTGATGTCATTTCCCAGCACCATGTCTAGGTCACAGTTAATAAACTGTCCTGCTTTGACTTCCTTTTCGCCACAATGTGCTGCAAGGATTTTTTGTGTCATGGTCATCGCCATTATGAATTCTCCTTGTCTATGTTTAATAATTTATAGTCAATCGAATCAATGAGTGCAAGCAAACTCGCCTCAATAACATCTGATGATACTCCCAGTGTTGTCCAATGATTCACGCCATCGCTGGATTCTATGATAACACGCACTGTTGCAGCTGTTGCAGCCTTCGTGTTTAGAACACGCACCTTGTAATCTGTAAGTGTTACATCATTGAGTGTCGGGAAGAAGTCCACCAATGCTTTTTTTATTGCCAAATCCAAAGCATTAACCGGTCCATTTCCTTCTGCTGCGGTCATCATCTCTTTTCCTTCAATTTGCAGTTTCACGATTGCACATGACTTAAATGCATTGCCCTGCTTGGGTTCATCACTTATTCTATAGTGTAGCATCTTAAATGTTGGTCTGTGTGAATTTATCTCCTTCATCACAAACAGTTCAAAGCTACCTTCAGCGCCTTCAAAGCTATATCCTTCATTCTCCATCGCTTTGATCTTGCTCATCAGCTCTCGCACTTTGTCATTATCTTTTGCAATCTCTGGAAATTGTCCTTTGAGTTTTAGTGCCATCGCACTTTTTCCTGCCACTTCTGACAATAAAAACTCACGAGAGTTACCCACAATCGATGGATCAATATGCTCAAATGAGCCTGCTGCTTTTCGAATACCATCAATGTGCATTCCTCCCTTGTGTGCAAATGCATCATTGCCTACATAGGGAAGCTTTTCATCAAATATCATATTCGATATTTCAGAAGCTTTTCGTGCGTATTCAAATAGATTTTTCATCTGCTCTTGCGAAACACATTCGTATCCCATTTTTAGCTGTAGGTTTGGTATGATTGATGTGAGTCGCGCATTTCCACAGCGCTCACCATATCCTAAGTATGTTCCTTGCACATGGCGCACACCACACTCTACTGCAACCAACGTATTGGCAACTGCCAACTCAGCATCATTATGACAATGAATACCTAGCATCACATCTACTACTTTCTTGGATGCTTCCACAGCTTCTCGCACTTCATGCACCATCGCACCACCATTGGTATCACATAGTACCACAACGTCCGCACCGCCATCACAGGCAGCTTTTAAGACATCAAGTGCATAGGTTTTGTTGGCTTTATAGCCATCAAAGAAATGCTCAGCATCGAAGATGACTTCCTTACCCTGCGATTTAAAGAACGCCACAGTGTCTGTAACCATGTTCAGGTTCTCATCCAACGTAGTCCCCAATACATCTGTCACATGCAAGTCCCAGGTTTTGCCGAATATCGCAACGACCGGAGTATTTGCAGATAATAATGCCTGTACCCCAGCATCGTCTTTCGCTTGGATGTTCTTGCGTCTTGTACTCCCAAAAGCAGTGAGTTTCGCGTTTTTTAGTTTGATTTTAGAACATGCTTGAAAGAATGCCTTTTCCTTTGGATTCGACTCTGGGTTTCCAGCTTCAATATAGTCCATACCTGCTTTATCGAGTACTTTAAGCATATGAAGCTTATCTTCCAGCGAATAGGAGATGCCTTTTGCTTGCGCTCCATCTCGTAGTGCTGAGTCAAATATATATATTTTTTGCATCAAACAATCTCCCTTCTATCATATATGTCGTACATGTTTAATCTATGTTTAAAAGTTTTCAATATTCCATAGTGGTTAAAATGAGCGTTAGGCGGTGTGAGATTCTCAAGGGCAAAAGAGAGTGTATTTACATACTCAAACGTTTTGACCGTAGGATATCGCACCGAATTACACCATTTTAAGTGTTTTGCTGTGTTAATACGCTTATAACTTCCCATAGTGGTTAAAATGAGCGTTAGGCGGTGTGAGATTCTTAAGGGCAAAAGAGAGTGTATTTACATACTCGAACGTTTTGACCGTAGGATATCTCACCGAATTACACCATTTTAAGTGCTATGGTCATTCTTGCCCTTTTGTATCATTCTGCCATGGCATCATCTCACGAAGCTCTTTACCTACCTTCTCGATTGGATGCTCGGATTCGATTCTACGTCTTGCATTGAATCCCGCTCTACCGGATTGATTTTCTAATATCCAATTGCGTGCAAATGTACCTTCTTGGATTTCAGTCAAAACTTTCTTCATCTCTTTACGAGTATCGTCAGTGATAATGCGTCTACCAATAGAGTAATCGCCATATTCAGCGGTATCAGAGATTGAGTAACGCATGTAAGACAATCCACCTTCATTTACCATATCGATGATAAGTTTCATCTCATGTAAGCATTCAAAGTAAGCACTTTCAGGCTCATATCCTGCTTCAACTAATGTATCAAATCCAGCCTTCATTAGCTCTGTCACACCACCACATAGCACAGCTTGTTCACCAAATAAATCTGTTTCTGTTTCTTCTTTGAATGTAGTCTGTAGGATTCCTGCACGTGCACCACCGATGCCTTCAGCGTATGCAAGTCCAACATTCATTGTGTCTCCTGATGGATCTTGATATACTGCAACCAAGCATGGCACGCCGCGACCTTGTGTATATTGGAAGCGTACAGTGTGACCAGGACCTTTTGGAGCCACCATGAACACATTGATGTCTTCAGGAGGTACGATTTGTCCATAGTGAATGTTAAATCCATGTGCAAACATCAAGTACTGTCCTTTTTTCAAGTTAGGTTGTACTGATGTTTCATAGATGTCTTTCATCTTCTCATCATTGACTAGCATGACAACAACGTCAGCTTGCTTTACTGCATCTGCTGCAACTGCAACTTTCAAGCCCTTAGCTTCTGCTTTTGCCCATGATTTTGAGCCTTCATATAAGCCTACTACTACATCAAAGCCTGATTCATGCAAGTTGAGTGCATGTGCATGTCCTTGAGATCCGTAACCGATCATCGCAATTGTCTTGTTCTCTAGATATTTCTTGTCACAATCTTCTTTGTAAAATAATTTAGCCATTTTTTCCTCCGATATTATGTTGTAAAATTTATTCTTTTAGTTGATGGTCGCCACGCTCGAGTGCGACAATGCCTGTTCTTCCGATTTCAATGATATCAAATTCTTTCAGTTCATCAATTGCTGTTTCAATTTTCTCTGATGTTCCTGTTAGTTGTACTGTTGCAGTTTCTATTCCAATGTCTAAGACCCTGCCATTATATTTATTTACAATATTCATCACAGCCATGCGATTAGAATTATTAGAATGAACCTTTACTAATGCAATCTCTCTAAATGTACCATTCTCAGGTGGTAGTTCTTTTATCTTTTTCACATCAATCAGTTTGTCCAATTGCTTTATAACTTGCTCAAGTCTGCTTTCATCTGCTGTGACGACAATGGTCATCCTCGAAAGTGTAACGTCTGATGTTGTTCCGACGGTTATGCTGTCAATGTTATAGCCTCTACGACCGATGAGTCCGGCTATTCTATTGAGTACGCCTGATTTGTTGGAAACGATTAATGATATGACTCGTTGTTGCATTATGATTCCCCTTTCTTATTGATATTATATAGATGATAGCTTATGTGCTATTGCCTTGATTATAACAAAACCGCGCATCTTCATATTGCTAATGAAGAGACGCGGATAGAATTCACCTCGTGGTACCACTCAACTTGTCTTATATTCATAAGACCACTTTAGACTCATTTAAGTCCTAAATCTATATCGGGATTTCCCGGTCATCCTTACTAACTTCGAGATAACTGCTCCGGAGGGATTCGCTATTAATTACGCTACTGATTTTCACCAACCATCAGCTCACTTGAAACGTCTGTAAAAAGCCTATCTCCATCAACACGTTTTATTAATTTTAGTAATCATATCATATGCAAAAATAATAGTCAAGCATATATTTTGATTATCAAACTAATCATATGAATTGTCCAATTTAGAGGCTTGCAATGACCTCAATTTCGACCCTTGCATCCAGTGGCAGCCTTGCAACTTCAACTGCTGCACGTGCAGGATATGGTTCATTGAAAAATGTATTATATACAGCATTCATTCCTTTAAAATCATTTAGATCCTTCATGAAAACAGTTGCTTTAATCACGTTATCCATTGTCAGTCCCGCTTCTTTTAAAACTGCCTGAACGTTCTTTAATGATTGGGTTGTTTGAGATGTGATATCATCCCCTGCAAATGCACCTGATTCTGGATCCATTGGCAACTGTCCTGATACGAAGATCAAGCTATCTGTTTGAACTGCTTGAGAGTATGGACCGATTGCGCCGGGTGCGTTTTTTGTTGATATAGTTTTTTTCATTTGCTTCTCCATTTTCTTGTTAGTTATATTCAAATACCATAGTGTCTATAGCACTTCAATTCATGATCATTGACAATCCCCACCGCCTGAAGATATGCATACACTGTCACACTGCCTAAGAATTTTATGCCACGCTTTTTCATGTCCTTTGCAATGGTGTCAGATAGCGCTGTTTTATCTTTAAATTGATTATCTATATTATAGATAATTTCATGGTCTGTAAAGTGCCAGATATATTCTGTGAACGAACCCCATTCTTTGATGATTTCAAGAATCTTCTGAGCGTTGTTAATGGTTGCACGAATCTTTAATTTATTTCTGATAATTTTTTTGTTGCACATCAACTCATTGAATTTATTTTCATCATATTGTGATATTTTTTTCATATCAAATTGATCAAAAGCAATTCTAAAGTCTTCTCTCTTTTTCAATACAATCAGCCAAGAGAGTCCTGCATGAAACGATTCCAGAATTAACATCTCAATTAAAGTATGTTCATCATAGCACGGAGTGCCCCACTCCATATCATGATATCTCTTGTATATATCGATACCATTTTGTGCCCAGGTACATCTGGTTTTTTCGTTGTTCGTCATATGGTCTCCTTCTCACATTAATATCTGCATTATACTATATTGTACTATCTGATCTTATTTTTCTATCCTGTCAAAGTTTGATAACAATTTTACTTCTGCGATAGCGCAATCTGCTTTCCACCAATTCTCACTGATAGCAAACTCTTTGGCATATTTCTCGTTGTTTTCAAACCAACTCCATGGAATACCCCAAACGCTGTTTT
>JAGLOK010000156.1 GCA_023139005.1 Clostridiales bacterium
TCAAAATGATGAAAACAAGAATGCAATCAAACGGATTATCCTAACTGCATCGGGTGGACCATTTTATGGATACACCAAAGTGCAACTAGATAGTGTAACACTTCCCATGGCTCTCAAGCACCCTAATTGGGACATGGGTGGGAAGATTACGATAGACTCTGCAACGATGATGAACAAAGGGCTTGAAGTCATTGAAGCCAAATGGCTCTTTGGGCTACAGGCCGACAGAATCGATGTAGCAATCCATACAAAGAGCATCGTGCACTCTATGGTGGAGTTTGTAGATGGATCGATACTATCGCAGATGGGTGTACCGGATATGCGCATTCCAATTCAATATGCACTGACCTATCCAGAACGCATACCATGTACTGTACCACAGCTTGATATTTTTTCATGTGGAGCATTAGAATTTTACAAACCGGATATGAAAACCTTTTCATTACTCGCACTTGCATATGATGCATTAAATGAGGGGAATGGAAAAGCGGTAATCCTCAATGCTGCCAATGAAATGGCTGTAGATGCATTCTTGAAAGAGAAGATATCATTTATTGATATTATGGAGATTGTAAACAAAGTGTATCACTATATGCCATCTATTGACGAAAGCGATATAGAAGATGTATTATTACTCGATAAAGAGACACGTGAATATTGCATGGATTTATTATAAACCCATTGAATTTTTAGAAAACGAATTAGGAAGTGAACTAGATGTCCATACTATATATTATACTTGCAATACTCTTACTCGGTATCATGATTATGATACACGAGTTGGGACACTACACCGCAGGCAGATTATTGAAATTTGACATATATGAATTTGCAATCGGAATGGGTCCGAAAATATTTTCAAAAAAGAAAAACGGTATCGCATATTCTTTGCGTGCCATTCCTTTTGGTGGATATGTAGCATTTGATAATGCAGAATCTATCGAAAAAGGTGAATTGAACTTTCATAAGAATCCAATTTGGAAGCGTATTATTGTTATTCTAGCCGGTCCTATAATGAACATTGTCACAGCGTATGTATTGGTTGTTATTCTATTGACTGCTGTCGGTGTCCCTGACAAATCAATACCTGTAGTAGGGACAGTCACCAAAGATACCCCAGCATATGAGGCGCAACTCGAAGTTGGAGATGAGTTCATTACAGCCAATGGACAATCCATCAATGGTAACTATGAAAAGCTTAACGAAATCGTATCTGCAAGTAAAGATACACCTGTAGAATTTGTTATTGATAGAGACGATCAAATGTTGGACATTACAATACAACCTCGATACATGGAAGATAGCGATCGATACATGATCGGAATAACACTTGCAAACTCTAAGTTGACTGTTCCTTTCGGGCAGGCTATTACCAAAGGATTTTCCTACTCTGTTACCTTAATCAAGGAACTACTGGGATTTTTATTCCGTTTAGTAACACGAGGTGAAGGTGCAGGAGACGTTGCAGGTCCTGTAGGGTCTATTGGAATCATCGCAAATACTGCACGAACACAAGATTTTTCATATTTCTTAAATCTCATTGCGTTTATCTCGATGAACTTGGGCGTATTCAACTTGCTACCCGTTCCTCCACTTGATGGATCAAAACTAATACTATTTGGTGTAGAAGCAATACGGAAAAAACCCTTGAGCATCGAAAAAGAAGGCTTAATACAGATGATTGGTTTTGGTTTGTTCATATTGCTTGCCGTTGTCTTAACGTATAAAGATATCGTTAGAATGGTTACTGGCGGATGAATACACATACCAAAGAAATCGCGATTGGTAATGTAAAAATAGGCGCTGGTAATCCCATTGCGGTACAATCTATGACCAATACCGATACTTGTGATATTGAAGCAACTGCAACACAAATCAATCAGCTTGCAGGTGCAGGATGTGAGATCATCAGAAGTGCAGTCTATGACCTCAATAGCGCAAAAGCTATTAAGTACATTAAAGATAAGATATCCATACCACTGGTTGCAGACGTTCATTTTGATTATAAGCTTGCGATTGCAGCTATTGAAAGTGGTGCTGACAAAATACGCATTAACCCTGGAAATATCGGGAAAAAGGAGCGTATACAAAAGATTGTTGACTGTGCTAAATCACATCATATACCTATACGCATTGGTGTTAACAGTGGCTCTATTGAAAAAGAGATTCAACAGGAACTTGGAAACACTGCAGATGCTATGGCAAAAAGTGCAATGAAGCATGTAGAAATGCTTGAGAATAGGAATTTTTACAATATGGTGGTGTCTCTCAAAGGATCTGATGTTGTAAAGACTATCAATGCATGTAAAGCATTTGATAAAATGTCTGAGTATCCACAACACATCGGAATCACCGAAGCGGGTACAATGCAGCAGGGCTTGGCAAAGTCCGGAGTTGGTATCGGAACTTTGTTAAATCAGAAGATTGGTGATACCATTCGCGTTTCGTTGAGCTGTGATCCCATCATAGAAGTACAGGCAGCTTGGGACATCCTAAGTGCTTGTGGTTTGAGAAAAAGAGGAATAGAGATTGTATCGTGCCCGACATGTGCACGAACCACAATAAATGTAGAAGATCTCGCAGTCAAAGTAAAAAATGAGTTTAAAGATGTAATAAAGCATATAAAAATTGCAGTCATGGGCTGTGTGGTTAATGGTCCCGGAGAAGCGCGTGAAGCCGACTTGGGAATCGCCGGCGGAAAAGAGCATTCAATTATATTTTACAATGGTGAAATCGTTGAAAAGGTAGAAAATGATAATGCGATGGACGCACTAAGACAGCAAGTAAAAAAATATTTAAATAAATAGAAAAAGGGAAGCAGATTGAACAAAAAAGGTACAGGGAATGTAATCGTTGAGATTTCAACGGATTTGGGACTGTTCTATGGCGAAGTGCTAAAAGTCACATCTTATCCGAAAAAAAGAAGCATCAAGGTCAAAATTAAGAGCTTCAGTGTCCCGACACAAAAACAACATACAGACATTCATGAGTATTTCAAGAAAATGCTCAATTTTTCTGAAGATATTGATCTTCATTTTGAAGGATTTGTATCCGCAAGACAAGTTCATCAACATATTGAACTCTTAAACAAGAGCATACAGTGTAGAAACATCAAACAAGTCAAATGCTATGATATTGATGATATCCTATTTTTTGACGTTAAAAATACCGACGAGAGTCGTCACCTGAATGATTTTATCCAAGAATGCACACCACTAACTGCTGGGACTTATAAAATCAATGTTCGAGAAGAACAAAAGATCATTCAAAAGCCCATACCCAAAGAGCAACCTAAAGGGGACTCCAAGCATATCTATGGTAGAAAGAAGAAATATGATTTGATAAAAATCAAAGAAGTGGATGAGCGAAGTGGTGGTGTAATGCTAAGGGGGCATGTACTTGCAAGTAATATTATTCATCTGCGGAGTGGAAAAGGATTCTTGGTGATATTCTCCATTACTGACTACACATCCTCCATCGGTGCAAAACTCTTTTTGAAAAATGATTCAAAACTTGAGGCGATAAAAAGAATACAAAAGGGAATCTATATTCAAATTGAAGGACATGCACAAGTGGATAAAAGAAGCGGGGAGCTTCAAATAAGTGCAGAGAGTCTCTCTGAAAAAGAATATCCTAAGGAGACAGATACTGCACAAGTAAAAAGGATTGAACTGCATTTACACACTAAAATTAGCGCAATGGATGGTGTGGTTGAACTTAAGCAATTAATAAAAAGAGTGAGTGACTTGGGGCATCGTGCTGTTGCCATTACAGACCATGGATCAGTACAGGCATTCCCAGAGGCTGCAGAGCTTGCACCTAAAGCTGGAATCAAAGTGCTCTATGGATTGGAGTGTTATCTGTTTGATGACAGCAATCCCATTGTCGAAAATGGACGCAACTATGCGCTCGATAAACCCTTTGTCGTGTTTGACTTGGAAACAACAGGGCTTAGCGCACGAACTGATGAAATATTAGAAATTGCTGCTGTTAAAATTCAAAATGGAAAAGTACTGGATACATATCAAAGCTATGTATACACAGATCATGAAATCACACCATTTATCACAAAGCTTACAGGAATATCAAGAAGAACGATAACAGGTGCGCCGACTATTGATGTTGCGATGGATGAATTCATATCATTTGCAGGTGATTGCGTAATCGCTGCCCACAATAGTTCATTTGACATGTCATTTGTTAATGCTGCAACGAATAAGATAAACAAACAATATCACCCGACTTGTATTGACACGCTAGCGCTTTCTCGCGCAGTACTTGAAAACATGCGCAGCTATAAACTCAACACCATCTGCAAAAAGCTTCATATAAAACTCGACAATCATCATACAGCATTGGCAGATGCAACAGCTACTGCACAACTTTTGACATACTTATTCAACATAGTAAAGTCAAAAGAGATTGATGATGTGCTGTCAATGAATATGCAATTGGGTACAAAAGCGATGGGACGCGACAACATATACCATGCAATAATATTTGCAAAAAACAAAAAAGGACTCAAGGCATTATATGAGATAGTGTCAATTTCCCATCAAGAATATCTCTTTAGAGGAAAGCCCAGCATCCCAAAGAGTCTGCTGGTGAAAAAGAGAGAGAACCTATTGGTTGGAAGTGCGTGCGAAGCAGGGGAACTCTATAGTGCAATACATAAAAACAAAAACCAAAAGGAAATCAAGCAGATCGCAGCATTTTACGACTACTATGAGATTCAACCATTAGGCAACAATGAATTCATGGTTCGTGATGGCATCGTCAATGACAATGATGCATTGATAGATACAAACAAGAAAATCATTGCATTAGGAGAAAAGAACAACAAACCAGTGGTGGCAACAGGCGATGTACACTTTCTGTACCCAAGGGATGAGTACATCAGAAGAATACTGATGCATGGACAAAAATACCAAGATGCAGACTTGCAGGCGCCGTTATACTACAGAACAACACAGCAGATGCTGAATGAATTTGATTACTTGGATTCTGATAAAGCGTACGAGGTAGTAGTTGCAAACCCTAATCTCATCTGTGACATGATTGAGGATATGCAACCACTACCACCGTATAAACTGTATCCACCATATATTGAAGGCGCAGAGGATGAGGTCCTTCAGCTGTCATATGAAAAAGCGCATGAAATATATGGAGAGACGCTTCCTGAGATAGTGAAAAACCGATTGGAGAAAGAGCTTAATTCAATTACCGGGCATGGATACTCGGTACTGTACTTGATTGCACATAAGTTAGTCAAAAAGTCCAACGACGATGGCTACTTGGTGGGGTCACGTGGCTCTGTGGGGTCGTCTTTTGTTGCCTATGTAACGGGAATCACGGAGGTAAATCCTTTGCCATCGCACTATACTTGTAGTGGATGTAAACATAGTGACTTTAATATTGACATACACAAATATTCATGTGGACCCGACATGCCGGACAAACAATGCCCAGAGTGTGGCAAAGAATTGGATAAGCAAGGATTTGATATTCCATTTGAAGTGTTTCTTGGATTTGAAGGAGATAAGGTACCCGACATTGACCTTAACTTCTCAGGTGAATACCAACCGATTGCACATAAGTATACAGAAACACTCCTAGGCGCTGAGAATGTCTTCCGAGCAGGAACAATATCTTCAATTGCACAAAGAACAGCATATGGCTTTGTAAAGGGATACTTGGATGATAAGGGAATCTATGCACCCAGAGCGGAAATCGACCGTCTGGTGGATGGATTAAGCGGCGTAAAGCGCACTACAGGGCAACATCCGGGTGGGATTATCGTTGTACCTAGTGATATGGACATCCATGACTTTACACCCATACAATACCCAGCAGACGACAAAGACTCAGGTGTGGTGACCACACACTTTGACTTTAACTCAATGCACGATAGATTGGTGAAGCTTGATATATTGGGACATGATGATCCTACTATGCTCAAAATGCTAAACGAACTTACAGGTATAGATCCTGCAAGTATTCCGTTGGATGACAAAGAGACGATGAGCTTGTTTTCATCAACCAATGCATTGGGGGTATCTGCAAAAGACATCGGGTCACAATCGGGGACGTTTGGAATCCCTGAGTTTGGAACAAGGTTTGTGCGAGAGATGCTTGTTGATACGCAACCCAAGACATTTGCAGAACTGGTTAGAATCAGTGGACTATCACACGGTACAGACGTTTGGCTAGGGAATGCACGAGACTTGATCCTCACTGGCAAGGCGACATTGCTTGAAGCTATATGCACACGTGATGACATTATGAATGCATTGATAGACTACTCAGTCGATCCCAAAATGTCATTTGACATCATGGAAGACGTCAGAAAAGGCAAGGGGCTTAAGGACTACATGGAAGAAGCCATGATGGATGCAAAAGTGCCTGAGTGGTTTATAAACTCCTGCAAGATGATACAATACATGTTCCCGAAAGCACACGCTGTGGCGTATGTAATGATGGGGTTCAGAGTAGCTTATTACAAGGTGAACTATGCAAAAGAGTACTATACGGCATACTTCACTGTACGTGCTGATGACTTTGATGCACAATTGATGCTAAACTCAAAAGAAGATATTAAGCGAGAAATCGATCGATATGAACTGGAACAGAGACAACTGGGAAATAAACTGCCTAATAAGGATAAGCGAATCCTCACCATCCTTGAGATTGTGCTCGAGATGAAGTGTCGAGGAATTGACTTTGAATCGGTGGATATCTACAGAAGTGATGCGACACAATTTTTGATTACAGATGCGGGGATACTACCGCCGCTTAACGCTATGCCAGGGCTGGGAGATACTGCTGCACAGTCTGTTGTTGAGGCGCGAAAAGAACGGGAGTTCAGCACAATAGAGCAGCTCAGAAAGCGTGCAAAGCTCAATAAATCAGTGATTGAATTACTCAAAGAACAAGGCTGTATCGATGAATTACCAGAAAGCGACCAAGTATCGATGTTTGATATGGTATAATATAAATAACTCATAAAAAGGAAGTGTTTAAATGCTGTGGTGGGAAGTTGTATTACGAATATTCTTAGCGATGCTTGTCGGTGGACCTATCGGGACGCAAAGGGAGTTTCGAGGAAACCCAGCCGGGATGAGAACACATACGCTTGTCGCAATGGGTGCATGTATCGCGATGGTTACCAACGAGTTTCTTTTTAGAAAGTACAGTGGACAGTCTACAATGGATATAGCACGTATGGGAAGCTATGTGATTACCGGTATTGGCTTCTTGGGTGCAGGAAGCATCATTAAAGACGGTAAACGTGTGCGTGGACTTACAACAGCTGCGGGGCTTTGGGTGGTTGCATGCCTAGGTATTGCAATCGGTGCAGGATTTTACATTGCAGGTGGAGTTGGAGCTATACTCGCACTCGTTACAATAACTTTGTTGAAATGGTTTGAGAAGAAATATGTACATAAAAAAGCATATATGATTATTTCGTTTAAGATAAAGAATTCTCCCAAAAACCTTGCAGATGTACTGCAAAAGCTAGGGGAGAAAGAACTGCTGATTTGCAACATTGAAGTAGAAAACACAGATGGGAAATGGATGGATGTAGAATTGACTACAAATAAATTGCTTGGCTTAAACCCAGCTGATGTTGAAATGATGCTGGATGATATGCAAGGCGTGAAGCTAACAAGTATTGAAACATAATGATTTAATTGACAACAGAAAGATATTGTGATAAATTAATAAAGCGAAAAGTAGAAGATAAACTTCTCACCAGCCGGTGAAACATCCGCGTCTTGGTCAAAATAGTAACATGATATAAATGTTTATTTTGAGCAGACGGGATATGTCTGTTTTTTATTTTGTAATAAAATATATGGAGGTGCTCGATATTAAGGTTGACCACATTATCAATGACAGAATTACTGCCAAAGAACTAAGAGTAGTCGATGAAGACGGCGGACAACTCGGAATCATGCAAAGAAACGACGCATTAAAAGCAGCGTTTGACAAAGATTTCGACCTCGTTTTGATTGCTCCTAAAGCCAATCCACCAGTTGCAAAAATAATGGATTACGGTAAATATAGATACCAAGAAGAGAAAAAACTCAAAGAGCAACGTAAAAATCAAGTAAAGATTGTTGTTAAAGAGATTAAGCTTTCTGTGAAAATTGCTGAGAATGATGTTGCTTACAAAGTTAAGCATGCAAGAGAGTT
>JAGLOK010000157.1 GCA_023139005.1 Clostridiales bacterium
AAACACTATTACTCGGTGCAAGCGGATTTCTAGGAAGAACCCTTTATGCAAAATTGAAATCACAAAATGATTTCCATATAATCGGAACATATCATAACACAAAGCACGATGAACTCATGATGCTGGATGTGTTGGATATGGGTCAAGTTGCGAACCTTATCAAGCAACACTCATTTGATACGATCATTTGGTCACTGGTGGATACTCAAAACGAAGACAAGTTAACCAACGAAGGTTTAAAGAATATGCTCAGCAATATCGATGAAAGCACAAAATTCGTTTACATCTCCACTACCATTTCAACAGGCAGCAACCAAACAGAAAATGTCGTTTCACAATATCGCACCAATGAGATGTATCTGCATAAATACATCAATGCAAAAATTGATGGTGAGAAACTTGTCCGTAAGCATAATAACCATATCATAGTTCGTCCGGGATCAATTTATGGCACTGATGGCTTTGGTAGAGTAGATGGTCGCACGCAGACGATTATCGACAAAATAACTGCTAGCGAAACATATTCAAGAACAGCTAATTTATATAGTAGCTATGTTCATTTGGATGATCTTTCTGATGCAATTGTTGAGCTCATAGCTAATGATTTCACAGGAACAATCAACATTGCGGGAAGCAAGCCTGTAAGCCATTATGAGTTTTGCACCAAAAGAGCGCAACAAGTTAGCTTGGATAGTCAATTCATCATTGCAGACTTTCACGAAAATGAAAGCATATCATCATTGGATACCACATTGTGTCAAAGAATATTGAAAGCACATATTAGAAACATATAATATCAAACTTTTCTTTGTTAAAAGGTTTTTCTGCGCACTGTTAAATTGTGGTATAATAGCTTCAATACTCAAAAAAGGAGAATTATATATGAGATATTTCCCAATTAAATTACGTACAAACTCCTAATAATAAAATTATAAGGAGTTAAAAATGAAAATATCAGACAACATTATTAAACATCACCTTTCGCATGTTTATTGGGTTTATGGTACAAGTTGTGCAGGCAAATCTTCAACAACTAAATACCTGAGCAAAAAATACGATATGGTGCTTTACGATAGCGACAACAAAGGCCAGGACTACAAAAAAATAAGCGACATCAAAAGCCAACCTGCACTGAATCAACATTTTGAAGACTGGGAGGAGTATTTTAATCGTCCACCAGAAGTGTATGCAAAATGGCTTGAAGACTCATTAACTGAACAGTTTGATATTATGATTGTAGACCTTTTGACGTACCCAAAGAATAAGAAAATCATTGTTGATACACATTGCTTTGTTGATGATCCGGTTAAAATCACTGCACATAGCAGAATGATTCATCTGACCTCAAGTGAGGAACTGGCAATAAAACAGTATTTACAAAGAGAAGACAAAAGGGATATGTATGAATGTATAATGCGTTTAAAAGAACCGGAGAAATCATTGAAAAACCTAAATGATACGATAAGTCTTTTGCATGTACGAGCGTATAATAAGATAATAAGCTCTGGCATGAAATACATTATCCGCAACGAAGAAACCAAGGTATATGAAATGTCACAAGAGATGGCAGAGCATTTCGGATTGGTGTAGTAAATAAAGAAGAGAAAATGAAGTCATTTTATGGCTTCTTTTTTTATTAGCAATCAATAAATGAGCAAATAAAAAACGAGAACCATAATATTTGGCATTTCCCTTGCAATCTTTTCACAATAGTAGTATTATGTGAGTAAACTCATATGAGTGCACTCATATAAGCTCGCAATAGCAAAAAGAGGTGCCACAATGGTCAGAGTAAGCAAAGAACAAAAAGCAAAAATAAGAAACCAAATTATTCAAGTTTCAAGAAAACGCTTTATCCAAGAAGGCTATGACAACACGAGGACAAAAGATATAGCCCAAGAGGTAGGCATTGCCGAAGGCACTATTTTCAACTACTTTGACTCCAAAGCCAATATTTTCTTGGAAGCTATAGCAGAGGGACGTATTGTTTCGATAGCAGAGAAGGACTCTATTAATTACAAAGCCGATATCATAGACATTGTCTATGATTATACATATCACACACTCAAGGGTCTGGCATTGCTGCCCAAAAAGATTGTTAAAGAACTCCTCAGTGCAGGTGTATCCATTGCAAAGAAAAATCCTGGCGTGATAAAAAAAATTGCACAAATTGATTATAATTTTATAGATAGGCTGGAGGCTTTATTTCAAGAACTGATAGATATAAAAAGGGTTAGAGATTGTGATGCGAGAATTGCAGCAGAGACGGTATACAGTATTGTGATGACAGAAATTATTTTATACATATATGAGGATGATATAACAAAAGAAATCATGCTAGAGAAGATAAAGACGAAAATCAAATTCATATTGCAAAAATACATTTTTTAGTTTTTATATTTACACAGTAGATAAGAAAAATACGTACAATTAAACAAAGGAAGTAACCAGATGAAAACATGTATCGCATACTTTTCCAAGACAGGAAATACGAAAACAGCAGCAGAATACTTGGCACAAAAGATTGATGCCGCACTTATTCCGTTGGAAGATGAAACAAACTACAAAGGGTTTATCGGCTTCATGAAGGGTGGTTATCGTGCATCCTTCGCTAAGAAGACATCTTTGTCTGATACGATTTATGATCAAATTGCGCAGTATGAGCGTATCATCCTTGCTACACCGGTTTGGGCTGGCAAGACAACGCCTGCTATCAATGCCGTCCTCAACAGTGTTGACTTTACAAACAAGCAGGTATATGCCGTCACGTCACAAGGTGATTCAAGCTTCGGAGATGCCGACAAGAGAGAAGCGTTTTATCGTGAGACCATTGAGAAAAAGGGCGGACAATTTATCGCATTGTATTCGCTTGCTGGATCTTCTCCCGGAAAAGACTCAGGAAGCAAAGAAGACATCACCCGTCAGGTGGATGAGATTATCAATATATAGTTTTTTATTAGAATTTTTAGATATATTTTTCTATAGATAGAAAGATAGATAAATGTTATGCATTTGGCTTTGACAAGAAAAAATAGGAGATATAATGTTGAAGAAGACCGGTATCGCAGCTTTAGCTGATTTTTTAGGCAGTAAAGCATCAAATAACACTTCATATAAAAGAATGACTATTCCAAGTTGGGAAATAAACGAAAATGAATATTTGCTCATTCATAATGTACAAATCGTTGATGTCAAATTGGGAAAGATACGTAGAGAAAACGGATTGTTGGTGAAAAACCAAAGAATAGAAGCACTCGTTATGAAAAGCGAGCTTAACCAAGTACGCAATAACTTCCACATTAAGAAGGAAATCGACGGTGGAAATAAATATATTATCCCTGGAATGTCGGATATTCATGCACATCTTACCCTAATAAGCGAGTTTGATTTCAAGATCAAGAATTTGAGATATTTTGATAATCAGAGAGAAAAGAATTGTGAAGAGGCGATAAAACACGGTTGTACTTTTGTTAAGGACAGCGGCGGAGCAGCTAGAGTTATTGATTATTTAAAAGAAGAAATCAAGCAAAATCGCTTGATCGGTCCGAGAATAATGGCTGCAAAGGAGGTCGTTTCGCCAAAAGGAGGGATGTGGGACTTGGGCTTAGCAAATCATTTTTCGTCCGTTATTTTTGGTGGTAGGCTGCTCAATTTCCCTGCAAACCGAAAGCAATTGGAGAAAGTGTTGGATCGAACAATCGACTTGGGATGCGATTTCATAAAAATCTATTTAGAAGATAAGCCCTTGTATGGTGGTAAGGAATCAGATGTTTATACCATGTTCAGCTCAGAAGAAATTGACATAATCAAACATAAAGCAGCTGGAGCTAGTAAAATGGTTGAAGCCCATTCTATGTTTATTAAGGGCTCAAGAAGAGCGATAGAAGCTGGACTTGATATGATAGCACACATTACAGTTGATGAGCCATATACCGATGAAGATGCAAGGAAGATGAAAGCTGGCAACGTATCCATTGTTCCAACGCTTAGTTTAGGATGCTATCTTGCTATGAATATGGGAGATAAGGGTTTTCCATACCATCAGGATTTCTTGTTCTTCCAAGAGATGCTTAAACAGTATATTCCCAACATGATAGATGAGTCTGTGATACCCGAACTAAAGGGAAGCTACTGCAAATTCTACGATTGGATAATTGAAGAAATTTTAGAGCGCAGAATGCCACAAATCGGTAAGGTGTATCCAGAGAGAGTTCATGGATTTGCTAAAAATGCCAGAGAAAGTATACAAAACTTAATGAACCATGGAGTTAAAATTGGTATTGGTACTGATGGAGGAACAGGTATAACCTTTACAGGCAATCTACAGGTTGAGTTTGAAGCATTTCACCATTTTGGGTTCACACCTGTTGAAATATTGAGAATGGCTACATTGGGTAATATGGAGATACTTCATCTGGAAAAGGACATGGGCTCGATTGAAATCGGCAAATTTGCTGACTTAGTAATATTAGAGGATAATCCATTAAGTAACATTCATGCCATTTCAAAAATTAATTGTGTCATAAAAGGTGGGCAGCCACAAATTTTTTATACGAAGAGTTAATTTCATAATTATTTCAAAGATAAATCCTGAGAAATCGATGAAGAATCTAGATGATACATTAAGGCTTATACATTCCCTTGAGTATAATAAAATGAAAAAGAAGCCAAATCAAGGCTTCTCTTTTTATCCCATAATTCAAATAAAAGAGCAAATAAAAAAGCGAGAACTAGGATAAAACACCCTACTGATTTCTCACTTAAGATTAAATATAATATACCTTAAAAACACAAACTTGTCAAGAAAATCAATGAAAATACCAGAAAAACCATGATAAGTATCAGTATTCAGCGCATCATTGTATCGGAGAGGCGAATATGCGGTTTGAGTGAAAATCCACAGTTCAATATAATTACAGGGTTATTATCATTTTGCGAGGTGGAAGATGCCATATATTGAAGCTCGAAATCTAACAAAGACCTATTATGTAAAACCAATGAAACCAAATCTAAAAGGTGCAGTCAAATCATTATTCAAAAGAGAAAAGCAAATCATCACAGCACTCGACAATGTTACCTTTGAAATCAACCAACATGAGCTCATCGGATACATCGGACCTAACGGTGCAGGTAAATCAACACTCATCAAATTACTTGCCGGCTCATCACTTGATAACTCAATCAATATCCAAAAAGGTGAACGCGAAGTCAGCAAGGAAATTAAAATCGGCTACTTTGCTCAGCATCAACTGGAACAACTCCACCC
>JAGLOK010000158.1 GCA_023139005.1 Clostridiales bacterium
GCATATTCTTCTTTTAAATGCAATGGATACGATGCAAGCGCAGCAAGCATGATGTAGTTTCCGCTAAATAATAAAACAACACCAATCAATGTACTCACTATAGGCATAGTATAGGCACCATACACTATGTCTATTATACTCACAAGAAATGTTGTCGAAAATGCACCCATTATAATTATTATACCTATGCTTTGTTTTCTGAAAAATACTCTTTTTCTGGTGAAATATAAAATCAACATCTCAACTGTAACAAAAAATAAAAGCCCACCACAAATGATAACAACAGAAAGTTCGAATTTTGATATAATCAATGCAATGATTATCGTTATAAGTATCACAATCGCGATACACTGCATTGCTTTAATATTTCTTTTCATATATTCCCCTTATATCGGTGATAATGTAACATCTCCCGCAATTGCGATCTTCTCTCCGATAATTGCTACTGCGCCAATTATGCCATCAATTTTCAATATATCCTTTACGCCTTTTGCAAGTGTCTTCTCATCGGTAATCATATTCCCCAATCGAGTCGCAGCGGCATCTGCTAGCGCTGTATCATGCGCTATGCATATGGCAGCGTCTGTGTTTCCCATTGAGTATGAATGACCAACTGTTGCAGCTGATGTGCATATGCCCCATGTACCGTGTGCAATATTGATTGCTATAGTATTGGACAGTACAGACTTTCCTGCATAGATTGCGATTTTTCTTGGTACATCAGTTTTTATAAACAAATCGCCACCATTTTCAACAATGACTTGACCCGCTACTTTCAAATACTTTTCACCAACATACTGAGCAGTCGCACCTGCAACAGCTGCCATAGGTCCGACGTTACATTTCATTGAAGCATCGTACATTTTGGACACAATATCATTTGCACCACCATAGTATGAAAGCGGTTCTAATGAAGTAAGAAATTCTTTTCTTTTAGAGATTTCCATTTTGATATCATCTCTTGCTTTATTGAGTATTTTTCTAGCATAGGGTATATCAATGTTATCCGATGCGATATATAAATCACTTTGCTCAATTTTTATATCAAAATACTTTAGATCGTCAGATGCTAGAATGTTACGATACCAGCGATCTTCGGGGTTTTTATTCATCAGTATAGTGAATCAACATCGCCTTCATCGGACATGTAATCACACACATCTGGCAGGCTACACATTTTTCATTGTCAAAGTTCAACAAGTCATCCTCACCTAGTTTCAATGCTTCTGTTGGACACACTGATGTGCATAGTCCACAGTCAACGCATCGATCTTCATCCAGTACTATGACCTTTGATAGTAATGATACCTCAATTCCTTCATCTTCAAGGAATTGTAGCCCCTTATCAAGCTGGTCTTCTGTACCGCTAATTTCTAGTGCCATTTCCCCTTTTTCACCGGCATCAATCTGTGCTTTAAAAATGTTAAATACTAAGTCATAGTCCTTAACTAAGTGATATGTAAGCGGCGTAGTTGATTTATCCGCAGGAAAGCGTATAAGTAGTTTTACTGATTTCATATTACTTTCCCCCCTTGTATAGTGATTTAAATGCATTCTTTTCGGGTATCTTCTCAATCGGTTTTTGTAAGTAAAATTCCCCTCCTGCTATGGTCTCTTTTAGAATCTGTGCAATTTCTCGAGACATCGAAAGTGATGTCATCGAAGATGTGGGAATTTTTTTTCCATTATACTCAACAGATCCGCTTCTCAGTTGTGCATAATTGAAGTATCCTAATAGAGGACGATCCAGCTCCCCTGTTGAATAATCATAAAATGATGTAATCAGTTCATCATTAGAGCGACACAAATCATGAAATAGTTCTTCATCTAGTACCGGAATAGGGATTCCCAGTCCGATGTTCAATGAGATACCATACTTTTCATAAACTGCAGCGCGTATATATCTTCTGTTCATTTCTTTCATGTCCCCCATGACAGCAAGCGTTGCACCTGCAGGCTCAATGCCTTCTTTATAGGTTTTCACGCTAGGACAATGTTGTGTTCCTTCCCATGCAATATAACCTTGTGCTCCACATAAAAATATTTTAGTACCCACGCCTATTGTTCTTAAATAAGGATCTTTCAACAAT
>JAGLOK010000159.1 GCA_023139005.1 Clostridiales bacterium
ATGCCTGGCATGATGGATACAGTTTTGAACTTAGGCCTTAATGATATATCCGTTCAAGGACTTGCAAAGCTTACAGGTAACGAACGTTTTGCATACGACTGTTATCGTCGTTTAATTCAAATGTTCTCAGACGTTGTAATGGGACTTGCAAAATCAGAATTTGAAGAAATTATCACAGCTATGAAGGAAGAACGCGGCGTTGAAGAAGATACAGATCTTTTGGCTGCAGACCTTAAGGAAATGGCGAATCGATTCAAAGCATACTATAAAGAAGAATTGGGAACAGACTTCCCACAAGATCCAAAAGATCAACTCATCGCATCAATCGCTGCTGTGTTTGATTCTTGGGACAACGAACGCGCAGTTATCTACAGAAGAATGAATAACATCTCCTCATCATGGGGAACAGCAGTTAACGTTCAAGCTATGGTATTTGGTAACATGGGTGAAGATTCCGGTACAGGCGTTGCATTCACACGTGACCCAGTCACAGGTGAGAAGAAGATATTCGGCGAATACCTCATGAACGCACAAGGCGAAGACGTAGTAGCCGGCGTACGTACACCACTTAAGATATCTATGCTAAACGATTCAAACCCAGAAATCTACAGACAATTCATGGAGATTGCAGAAACGCTTGAAAAGCACTATTGCGATATGCAGGACATGGAGTTTACTATAGAACGTGGCAAGCTCTACATGCTTCAAACAAGAAATGGTAAACGCACAGCAGTTGCAGCACTTCGCATTGCAGTTGAATTGGTAAAAGAAGGCATGATCACAAAAGAAGAAGCCATCATGAAGGTAGATCCAGCACAATTGGATGCATTACTACATCCACAGTTTGATGAAGTAAAGCTCAAAAAAGCAAAAGCGATAGCAAAAGGACTTCCAGCATCTCCTGGCGCTGCATGCGGCAAGGTATACTTCACAGCAGAAGATGCAGTAAGAGCATCAGAGCATGGCGAAAAGGTTATATTGGTTCGCATGGAAACATCTCCTGAAGACATCGAAGGGATGTACGCAGCACAAGGTATCCTCACAGCACGTGGCGGTATGACATCTCACGCAGCAGTTGTTGCACGTGGCATGGGTGTATGCTGTGTCGCAGGTTGTGGTGAAGTAAAAATTGATGAGAAAGCAAAGCATTTCTCAATAGGACTAAAGAAAATTAAAGAAGGAGATTATATCTCCCTAGATGGCGCTACAGGCAATGTATATTTGGATAAGATTGGCACAGTTGCAGCAGAAGTTAGCAGCGAGTTTGGAGTCCTCATGGGCTGGGCAGACAAGATCCGCACAATGAAGGTTCGTACCAATGCAGATACGCCACAGGATGCAAAGCAAGCAGTAGAGTTCGGTGCTGAAGGTATTGGACTTTGCAGAACAGAGCATATGTTCTTTGAAGGTGATAGAATCGCAGCAATCCGCGAAATGATCGTATCTTCATCACCCGCGCAAAGAAGACGTGCACTTGAAAAGTTACTTCCAATGCAAAAAGAAGACTTCAAGGGCATCTACAAAGCAATGGGCGGAAGACCTGTTACCATTCGTTTTTTGGATCCACCATTGCATGAATTTGTACCTACAAAGGCAAGTGATATCAAAGCATTGGCAAAACAGATGGACATACCAGTACATGACCTTGAATCACTTATTGAAGGACTTGAAGAAACCAACCCAATGATGGGTCACCGCGGATGCAGATTGGCTGTTTCATATCCAGAAATTGCTGAAATGCAAACTCGTGCAATCATTGAAGCTGCAATCGAAGTCAACAAGGAAGAAAGTTTCAAGGTAGTTCCTGAAATAATGATTCCATTGGTATCGGATATTGCAGAGCTTAAGTATGTTAAGAACATCGTTTTGAAGACCATCGAACTTGTAAAAGCTGAAAAATCTGCTGAAGTAGATTATATGATAGGAACAATGATCGAGATTCCTCGTGCAGCATTGACTGCTGATGAAATCGCAGAAGAAGCTGAATTCTTCTCATTCGGAACCAATGACTTAACACAGATGACATTTGGTTTTTCTAGAGATGATGCAGGCAAGTTCTTAGATGATTACTATCACAAGTCAGTATTTGAATCTGACCCATTTGCACATGTTGACCAAAAGGGCGTTGGCAAATTGATGGAAATCGCATCAACACTGGGACGTAAGACACGTCCGGGCATGAAGCTTGGTATCTGTGGAGAACACGGTGGAGATCCATCGAGCGTTATGTTCTGTCACACATTGGGGCTAGACTATGTATCCTGCTCACCGTTTAGGGTACCACTTGCACGCCTTGCAGCAGCACAGGCAGCAGTGACATACAAAAAATAAATATTAGTTTAAACTTAAAGTTTCCGTAAGCACGTACAACAATGTATGTGCTTGCGGTTTCTTTTGACATTAACATTATGAACTATCTTGCAAGACATTAAAATAATTTGCAGGATATTTTGTTTTCATGTCGAATAGTATAAACAGGGCAAAGTGCATGCAAATGAGCAAGTAGCTCAATGTAAACTTTCTGTCCCGCAGGACAAATCCAAAACAGAGATAATAAGTCATATGGCTTTTACCGACATGTGCGGGAAAAGTACCTGACAGATAAGATACAAGCAGTTGAAAAACGGAAGTTTCAAAACATAAAATACAGCCCCGTCCGGCAGGACACGATTGATATAAACTAATACAACACAACTTTTTACGGGCGTGTACCGAAAAAGTTCAAAAGAAGATAAGATACACGCACACAGTAAGCGTAAAAACAAAAAATGCATGAGTGATAGAGTGTTTTTGAAAGAAACACGTACTCTGACTGACGACATACTGACATTAAATATGGCATACAATGAGAAATAATTTCTGAACACTAAATTATTGACCATTGTGCCATTGGTGAAGTTCAGTAATAGACTAAGCGAAATTTTTTTGTTTTTGCAAGACCATCGATTTGAATTCACTTTATTCAAATCGAAGCAAAGCGCAGCGGAGCAAGATTTGCCATACATTGAAGATGATTTTTTACAAGAAGTACTTTCTCGCAATGACATTGTTGAAGTCATTGGGGGTCATGTTCACCTAACCAAAAAAGGCAATAACTTCTGGGGGTTGTGTCCTTTCCACGGAGAGAAGACACCATCTTTTTCAGTCAAGCAAGACCAACAGTTCTTTTATTGCTTCGGGTGTCACACGGGTGGTAATGTTGTTCAATTCATACAAAAGCAAGAACGTTTAGAGTTTGTAGATGCAGTGCGCCATCTTGCAGATAGAGTGCGTCTACCAATGCCTGAAAACAAGAACGATAAAGATTATTCAAAGCAACGTGAAAGAAAAGAGAAGATGTACAATGCAGCACGTGATGCTGCAAAGTTTTACAATAACTTTCTTCATGAAGAAGCAGGCAGTGTTGGTCTCAAGTACTTTTCAGATAGAGGACTGCCACCAACAGTGATTAAGCGCTTTGGTTTGGGAATGTCGCCCAGTGGATGGACAACGCTCAATGAGCACATGAATACCTTGGGGTATGACAATCAACTATTGCATGAAATTGGATTGCTGGGCAAAAAAGATGAAAGATATTTTGATTCATTACGCAATAGAGTCATCTTTCCTATCATTGACCACAGGTCACGTGTTGTAGGTTTTGCAGGTAGAGTACTGGATGATTCAATGCCAAAATATATCAATTCACCGGAAACGCCGATATACAACAAGAGCCATGTGCTCTATGGCGCGCACTACCTAAAGAGACTCAACAGCATTTCACATGTCATGTTGGTTGAAGGATATATGGACGTTATCTCTTTGCACAAAGCAGGATACCTCACAGCAGTTGCATCCAGCGGTACAGCACTAACATCAGGGCAAGCGCGACTATTGAAGAGATATTGTGACTATGTTTATATTTGCTTTGATGGCGACTCAGCAGGGCAAAAGGCGACGTGGAAAGCACAGGATATCTTACATGCAGAAGGACTTAAGGTCAAGGTTATATCGTTGCCTGACAAAATGGATCCGGATGACTTTGCATCTCAATTTGGGATGGCAGGAATTAATGAGCAAATCGAAAGTGCGCTCACGATGAATGATTACAAGATATCAATCATCGAAAAAGACTATGATTTTTCAAACGAAGAGCAACGCAAAGACTATGTTATAAGGGTGTGCACAGAGGTGTTGAGCTATATCGAAGCACCGGTTGAAGTGAGCATGTACGTCAAGAGAATCCATCTGAAAACGGGATTTGAAGAAGTCGTATTAAATCAAGAAATTGATCGCGCAAAAAAGCAACATCAAAAAAGCGATGCAAGACAGAAAACAATCGTTAGACAAAAAAGAACCAATGAGACCACTTCACGCGTTGTGCAAAGCAGTAGAAATAAAACGGCAAAAGATCATGGTGCAAAGGGTGCTGCAAGGTTATTATTCACGCTTTCAATGAATCATAAGGATTGTGCAGAGTACATTGTAGAAAATATAAAAAAAGAAGACTTTGAAGAAGGAGTTCATCAACAAATAGCAGACTTGATCCTCACTCGATATGCGCAAGAAAAGAGTATTGATGCACCCAATATATTAGGACTGTTGGATGAAGTTGCAGTGAGTGAATTGGCAACTGCACTTGAACTGCCATATGAACTAGATGAAAGGATGATGATCGTCACAGATTGCGTTTCAAGGTTAAAAAGCATACAAGTACAAAGGCAGATAGATAACATCACCAAACTACTCAAAGACCCAATGCTAGAGAAAAGCAAACGAATAGAATATATGAACATACTCAGCAAAATAAATCATCGTTAGTATCTACAGGATATATCACGAAGGGAGAGCAACAATTGGCTACAAAGAAAACATCAGAAAAAGCTGCAAAGGCAAAAAGAAAAACATCCGACACTTCAATCAAGGAGGTTCGAGAGATTGTCAGAAAGCTTACATTAAGCAAAAAGAAAGCGGCAAAAAATACGGACACTAAAGATACACTGGTAAAAGATTCGAAGAAAACGGATGAGGTACCTATGAAAAAGACAACAACAAAGAAAACACCTGCAAAAAAGGTGGAAGTAACAAAAACTGTAGCGAAAGCAGAATCTTCAAAAAAGATACCTGCAAAAACTAAAACAGACACAGAAAAGAAAGCTACAGTACAAAAGAAGGCTACATCTGCAAAGAGTGAAGCAACGACCAAAATTACAACAAAATCCAAGACAACGCCAGCTAAAAAACCTACAACTGCAAAAAAGACAAAAGCAAAAGCGGGTAAAGAAGAAATGGTCGAAGTGGTTGTCCGTAAAAGTGGTGTTACAAAAAAGAGAAAAACAAAATATACAGGTAAAACTAAAGCACAACGTATGGATATGCTTGTGGAAATCGGGAAAAAGGACGGAAAGCTAACTGAAAAAGAAATAGCAAATGCACTCTCTGGTGTAGAGCTGACAGCTGATGAGATTGACAAGCTATATGAGCATCTTGAAGGTTTGAAGATTGAATATCTCGGTGCAACATACACAAAAGACAAGTCCAATGATCCACCTGTGCCTGATTATGCAATTAACATTGATGATCCAGTACGCATGTACCTAAAGGAAATCGGAAAAGTACCACTTTTGAAAGCAGAAGAAGAAATTGTACTTGCAAAAGGCATGGAGGAAGGCGATATACTTGCAAAGCAAAAGCTTGCAGAAGCCAATCTTCGCCTTGTGGTATCTATTGCAAAGAGATATGTTGGTCGTGGTATGCAGTTTTTAGACCTTATACAAGAAGGGAATTTAGGTCTTATCAAAGCTGTTGAAAAGTTTGACTATAGAAAAGGGTATAAGTTCTCAACTTATGCAACATGGTGGATTAGGCAAGCAATTACACGTGCAATAGCAGACCAAGCGCGTACCATCCGTATCCCTGTACATATGGTTGAGACTATCAATAAACTCATTCGTATATCAAGAAGACTACTTCAAGAACTGGGTCGCGAGCCACAGCCTGAAGAGGTCGCAAAGGAAATGGGAATCACAGAAGAGAAGGTGCGCGGTATCATGAAGATTGCACAAGAGCCTGTATCACTGGAGACGCCTATCGGAGAAGAAGAAGACAGTCACCTAGGTGACTTCATTCCTGATGAAGATGCACCAGCGCCTGCCGACGCTGCAGCATTTGCAATGCTTAAAGAGCAGTTAACCGAAGTTCTTGACACACTAACACCCAGAGAAGAAAAGGTACTTAGGCTAAGGTTTGGACTGGATGATGGTAGAGCACGCACACTTGAGGAAGTTGGGCGTGAGTTTGCAGTAACTCGAGAAAGAATAAGACAGATAGAAGCAAAGGCGCTCCGCAAATTGCGTCACCCAAGTCGTTCAAAGAAACTAAAAGACTTTTTGGATTAGAGGATAATAAAATGCTCACAGTATTATTTGTACTTATAGCGATAGTTGTTCGTAGGATACAAAAGAAAAGCTTGGGAAATACTGAGTTTTCGTTTTCCTTCATCTTTTTGATATTTTTCATCCTATTGGATGAGGCGAAAATGATTATTTTTCACCAGCTTCCGCAAATAAGCAATTTCCTTTTTGTATATATTTTCATACAATATGTAATACTTGCTTTGTTTGTATTTCACTATATCTACAAAATACCAACTATGATTTTGGCATTTGGTGGACTACTAAATTTCGCAGTAATGACATCCAATAATTCTATGATGCCGGTAGCATCAAAGATTATGAGCATGAGTATAATGAAAGTGTTTACCTCGTGGATTACCGAATCTGATGTAGGGTTTTTCGTTTTCAAGTCGAAGACAACGCTGTGGTTTGTATCGGATATCATACCTGTACCAATGTTTAATACAGGGCTCTTAAGCCCCGGAGATATACTCATTGCAATAGGTGCTGGACTCCTTGTATATTCACTTGTTCCAAAAAATACTTCCGACATAAGGGCGAAACATGCACATAAAAAGACTCCCGAAGCTTGATGCGCGTACGCAGCGCATATATGAATTTGTAGATAATGTAGATTCAGTTGCAGATATCGGATGTGACCATGGCAGGCTATCATTGCTTTTAGCATACAAAGGGCTCAAAGTTATCGCAACAGATATATCCAAACCATCATTGGAAAAAGCGCAGAACTTAGCAAAAAGACATGAGGTTATAGTCGATACAAGGTTAGGTGATGGGCTTTCGATGATAGGCCCTGAAGAAGTACAGGCAATTATCATTGCAGGTATGGGGCAAAATACAATCATCAACATTCTAAATAATGCAGAAGAAACGGTGGACAAAGCACAATATGTAATCATGCAAAGTATGAATGGCGACTATGATTTGCGTTACTTTTTATCAAACAATGGCTTTGAGATTATTGATGAGTCGTTGGTATTGGATGGAAAAAGACTGTACTGCATCATCAAAGCGCAGTCGGGTAGCACATGTATACTCGGAGAAGTTGAGCGCTACCTTGGACCGGTACTAATAATGTCGGATGATGAAAACTTTAGCTTGTATCTAAAGAGTAATATAGAAGTCATCAAAGAAATAATAAACGGCATGAAGGAAGCAAGAAATCAAGACAGAAAACGTTTAAAGAACTTGTCTGAAGTGCTAGCTGACATGGAGGATATCTATAATGTATAAGGTAAAAGACTACTACAACTTTATTGACACATGGGCACCATTTAGTTTTATAGAAGAAGGTGACAATGTAGGATTATTGTGTGGAGATATGCTCTGCGCTGTAACAGGTGTTATGATTGCACTGGATGTCACGCTTGAAGTCATAAAAGAGGCAAAACAAAAGGGTGCAAATCTAATAATCTCACATCATCCAATTATTTTTGGTGGAATATACGAAATCACACTAGACACAGCAACCGGAACGATATGCTATGCACTTGCACAAAACTCAATGAATGTAATCTGTGCACATACCAATTTGGATGCTGCAAAAGGCGGAGTAAACGATGTGCTTGCAGAAGCGATTGGGCTTAGCGATGTTGTAGGTATTGAAGATAATATGTTGATGCGAGTAGGGGAATTACCCCAAGCGATGGATGTTAATACATTTGCACAACATGTAAAAGAATCAATTGGCACAACATTTGTAAGAGTCAGTGGCAAAAAGCCGGAGATGATCAAGAAGGTTGCTCTAATCGGAGGAAGTGGAGGCACGGATATCATGCAAGCAAAAAATGCTGGAGCGGATATTTTCTTGGTAGGAGATGCCAAACATCACGAAGGGCTTGCTGCCAAAACGATGGATTTCTGCATGATGGAAGCAGGACACCACGAAACAGAAGTCATCATTCTAGAGAAAGTGCACTCTTATTTACAAACATGCACAAATGAGGTACAATCAATAAACGGAATACACGTAACTTGTACACATACGAATCCATTTGAAGTCGTGTGTTAGCAAGTTATTTTTAGGAGGAATACAATTGCAGGATTTAACAAACTTAGTTGAGTATCAAAAGAAT
>JAGLOK010000016.1 GCA_023139005.1 Clostridiales bacterium
ATGAACATAGTACTCATCGTCTTGAGGAATGTCATAGTTAATCACCATTTCAACATCATCCACATCAATACCGCGCGCAGCAACATCAGTTGCCACCAACACAGGCATTGCCCCAGAGCGGAAGCCACTCATTACTCGGTTACGAGCGTTTTGATTGAGGTCACCGTGCAAAGCAACTGCCGATACACCGCCCTGCTGGAGCTTGGAAACCAAGTCATCCACCATGCGTTTGGTATTGCAGAATATCAAAGCTAATTTTGGTGTGTGGTACTTTAGCAATGCATGTACTGCCATCAGTTTGTTTGCTTTACGGATATCAACATACCATTGATCCACAGTCGCAACAGTGAGCGATTGATCCACAGCCTTGATTACTTTTGCATTGGTTTGATAGTTTTTAGTGATGCGCATGATGTCGCGAGACATCGTTGCAGAAAACAGTACCATGGAGCTTTCCTCCGGCACATCTTTGAGAACCGTTTCGATGTCATCACGGAAACCCATGTTGAGCATTTCATCCGCTTCATCAAGCACCATCAACTGTAGATTGTTGAGCTTGAGTGTCTTTCTGCGCATGTGGTCCATGATGCGTCCGGGTGTTCCCACCACGATGTGTGCACCGTTTCTTAGTTTTCTGATTTGGTCAGGCATGGATGCACCACCGTATATCGCAACGACTTTGAGCCCCATCTTATATGTTGATACCTTGCGGATTTCGCCCGATACTTGTTCGGTGAGTTCGCGAGTTGGACACAGTACTAGTACTTGTGTCACATGTTGATTTTCATTAACGATATCCACAGCAGGCAAACCGAACGCAAGGGTCTTTCCAGTGCCGGTGCGCGAATGTCCAATGACATCACGGCCTTTTAGGATATGGGGAATAGATTCGTGTTGGATTTCGGTTGGCTGTTCAAATCCCAAGTCCTCAACCGCGTCGAGTGATTCCTGAGATAAGCCTAAGTGTTTGAAGTTGAATTTTTTCATAAATCTCCTAAATAATATTTGTATACAATCAATTTCAGCCATTTTCAAAATTAAATAGTATACCGACATTACCCAGGACAAAGTAATTTGACAAACCTAATTATATAAAAGAGCATTTCTTGATTCTAAACGCTGTCCGTGGCTCTTTGCACCTACTGTGCAGTGACCTTTTGGACAATCTTGCTAAGTATATACCAAAAATAAAGAAAGTCAACACTTTCTTTTCGGCTTGAATGAAATGAATTCAACCCGAGTATCTTACGATTTATCAAAAACTCATGACCGTGTGTATTCGTGCATTTTGAAAAATCGCGCTTTCTGCTTATTGCATAGGAAGCTCTCAATGTTCTTCGAAACATTTGCCACATCCTATACGCCATCAGCCCTTGTAGTTGTTATTCTTTCGTAAGTATTGCTTTGCAATACTTTGGGCACATGTCCGTGGGAGTCTGTTGAGTTTTAGTGATTTAATTATTGCTTAGAGTCATACTCACTAATAGAAAGAGAATTGAGTATGAAAGCCACATCTTCTAACTTCATCTTTTTTCTTTGATTTATTCCTGCGACCTTGAAAATCTGGATATCTACAACTAAATCATAATTTTCACTAATATCATATACCAATATAGTTGACAAATCGAAACCCTCACCTTTTAATATCTTGTCCTTTAATAATACAACAAATATAAAGTTATCTTTAACTATAGTAGTATATTTATTTCCCTCTGAACCAACGAATGTATTCTTGTTTCGATAGTATTGAAGAACATCCGCCAAATCTGTTTTTGAATGAAATATTGTTATTCTTTCAATCGGTGTATTCAAGTTCTTAATTTTGTATTCATTAACAGATTCACAATCTAAATACCTATCTGATATATTACTTCTTACCATAATATTTTCAGATACAGGTTTATCAATGTTTCTTCTGATGATTATGTCATACCCATATCCACTGATATCAAGAGTAGAACTAGGATCATCATCGACTAAAAGTTCTAAATAATCTTCTTTATATATCGGCAAATTAAACTCAATACCTCGCCCTTCTGCTTTCACAAATTTACCTTCATATTGTACAGTTAAGAAAACTTCTTCTATTTCGCTTGTCTTTTTAATTTCGTCATTTATCTTTATAATATAATACAATCTAGGTGCAAAATATATTAAAGCAACTAGCATAATCAATGCAATTACAATGTATATTCTTTTCTTCTCAAACATAGTGGCTCCTTTTCCTTAACCAATTTCAATTCCTGCTATCGATTTCCACATTTTCTAATTAAATTTATTTACGCATTCAAGGTTCGTCTGTCGGATCATCCGTGGGTTCATCTGTCGGATCATCCGTGGGTTCGTCTGTTGGATCATCCGTGGGTTCCTCCGTCGGATCATCCGTGGGTTCGTCTGTTGGATCATCCGTGGGTTCCTCCGTCGGATCATCTGTGGGTTCATCCGTTGGTTCTTCCGTTGGATCGTCTGTGGGTTCTTCTGATGGTTCTGGTGTCGGCTCCGGTGTTGGCGATGGTGTCGCAGATGGTATTTTTAATGCTATTTCATTGCCTCCGATAAAATCACCATCATTATACACAGTTGAAATCTTTATAAAATAAGTCCTGCCTGGTACATTTTCAAAAATCCAATTAAACATTCCATTATATTTGCTTATATCATGTGTTACTCTAAATGTGTCAAATGATTTTCTGTCACTTGAGCCTTCGTCAGTATAGGTAATCTTAATCTCATTATTATCAATTTTAGGATGGGCAAGTTTATTCCAACTTAAGTTAAAATAGTTTGTATCAAAATCAAGTGATCCCTGTATTGTTGATGCTACTCTATGTGGTATTGTTGCTCGAATAGTATTTCCAACAATATCTTGCCCACTATGGAAATACGAAAATATTGTAAAGTAATATGTCTCTCCTGCTTTTAAAGAATAGAAGTCTTCAGGACAAACTATGTATGAAGTAGTTTGTGTCCCCATATATAGATAATTTGTTTTGTTTGCTCCAGGAGAAGAAGGAACATCACTGCTTTTAGAAATATGAAAAGCAACACCTCTATAATCATCGTGTGTTTGGTTTTGCCATCTGATAACTAAATTACTATTTTCCTCATTGATTGTCATAGTTGGTGCAAAGTAGTCCTCACCAATTACGCCATGACCAAAAATATTAGGATTATCATTAAATACTTTGATAGAACCGTCTTTTTGCATTTGTAGTGAAACAGTGTTGGGTACAAGATATCCTATATCACCATCTGGATCATTCATATCTTCATATACATTCAACATGAAAAAATACTCATCACCTGCTTCTTTAAAGCTCAATGAAGATAAGCTTATTGTACATGTTCTGATATTTGCATCATAAATAGTTTTAAGGGTTCGACTAGGTACTTCAACACTTGTTTTGAGTTTAGGAACGTAACACAGTTCAGTTTTCATATATCCAATATAATCATATTCACTCCAAGTGAAGATGGCATTGTTTCCTGATAGCTTTACTTTTAAAATAAAAGGTTTACTCCTATCTAAATCACTATAATCATTTTTCGGATCATCGTTTTCACCTTCATATGATTCTGACGGGGCTGGGGTTGCTTCGTCTGTAACCTCAGGTGATATCGTGACTGTAGGTGTAGTGCTTTGAGTTAGCATCTGTTGGGTTGCTGTTGCTGTTGGGTTTTGCAAAAGATGTCGCTCTGTGATGGTGCCGATAGTGGTACTTATTGCACAGATATCGCGATATTCTTCAGGGACTAACGCTGTCAGTTCATCTTCGCTCATTTCAGCACTATCAGAATAGAAACTAATTGCAACCGCATTTTTATCCCCCACTTTGATATACCCTTGTGCTACCATGATATCAAATACTTCTCGCATCGCTTGCGCAATCGGTTTACCTGCGTATTCAAGCTCATTGCATATCTGTTCACCATCGTCGTTTTTGCCATAGATATCTACAACATTATTGTTTTGATCCACACTGATTTCAATGCTGGGATTCACATCAATATTATAATATGCAACTACTTCAATAACCGTATCTTTTATTTTATTTTTTGGTAGAACAAAGAGCAAAACAACCGTCACAATAACGATACCTGCAATCAAACCGATCGTGACAATCGCCTTCTTCTTTTGTCTTCTTCTCATCCGCATGTAAGTGCTCCTTACTTTTATATATGATAATTAGCTTATTTGAAATAATTTGTGTAATTCAAGTATTATACTATTGTATTTACATAAATTCAATCTATTTCCATCTAATAAATCTGTTCATCATAAACATTCTATTCTATCTAAGTCAAAAGTCTCGCCTATTTAAAGCACAATATAAAATACCCCCTACGGACAAATCGTAGAGGGTATATAAAACTCTATATTAAATTACTTCGTTCCCAATCGCCCATAGAGAAATTTCAAAGAAATTTATCCAGGGGCTTGATTTTTGGGTTCCGTTTGCATCAAGGCAAAGGGAACAAGAAGATTTTATTTTTTCTTTCTTGCAACCACCACAATAACAAGCACGACCAACGACAATGCAATCAATCCCAGAACCCCAATAATAATCACCATAAGCGTGTTGTTTCCACCAAAGAGATCGCCCAACAGTCCCGAAGCAGTACCGGCATCTTCCTCAGGAGTAACTTCAATCTCAATCAGATTGGAATACTCGCTTAATTTCTCATCGCCATATTGTGCAGTCACAGTGAAGAATTTATCATCACTTTCTGAAACCTCTTGCGTTATAGGCACAGACACCGCTTCGCCAACCTGAATGTCTCCGATAGTGCTCAGGAGCGTTTGCCCATCAAATACTTTCACATCGCTCAGCACAACAGTACCTGTATTTTTCACCTTGATGTTAAACATAACTTCATCGTCATCATCAGCAGAAGCACCATCAGATGTTACTATCACAGTATATGATGCACCCTCTTGTGCCGGTGCTTGTGTAGCCTCCGTCTCTGAAGTGTCAGTAGGTGTCGCTGTATCCGATGGAATAGGTGTGTCAGATGGCGCAGGCGTTTCTGATGGCAGAGGTGTATCCGTAGCTACAGGTGCTGCCTCCACCACAAAATCATGGGCAATATTAAACTCATTGTATGGTCCTATGCCTGAGACAGAATAAGTCAGCTCCGATCCGATTCGAAGCGCACCGATATCATCTTCAGTGAACGTATAGTCAAACACGTTTTCAGCAGTCGCCTTTGCTGCTACCGTTCCCAAATCAATGGGGTTCTTGTTTGAAAGATAGCCTCCTGTTAATCGGTGATAATACGCCACCGAAACATCCGTTGCAGCGATTGCAAGGCTGTTGCGGAAACGATCGGTGATCTGCACTGTCTCGCCTACATAGTAAATTGCCTGTTCAGGTGACACCTCACCAGATGACAAAAATACATTGTCTTCACTGGCCACATAGATATACTTGCTCTGCATGCCATCGTAGGGAATATCACCATCATTATTCATATATACGTTCAAAATGTTTTGAATATCCAGATCTC
>JAGLOK010000160.1 GCA_023139005.1 Clostridiales bacterium
CAATTAGTTTTTCATGAATATATGGTGGTAATGGCATGGTGCCAATCTCATCAAGTATTTCTTCGAAAATACCATCATATTTTAGTTCAACATGTCTTATTCCCTCTTCATATTCTTCAACAACATTCATACTAAGCCGATTCCCGAATGAAAATTGCCGCCCTTTACGCATTCTTTTGGCGGGTTTTGCAAGTATCTCCCACACATTTCCTTGAATACGTTTCAACAATAATATTTCTACTTTTCCTCCGGTATCATCTCTTTTACCAAACAATCTTGCAGGAAGTACTTTCGTATCATTAATAACCAAAGCATCTCCCTTGTTTAAATATTCAATTATATTCTTGAAAGATTTATGTTGAATTGTTTTATCCTGTTTATTATATATCAAAAGCCTGCTTTCATCGCGTTTTAGTATGGGTGTTTGTGCGATAAGTTCATCCGGCAGATGATAGTCAAAAATTTCTGTTTTCATTTTAAAAAGCTTTCTTGCTTACTGTTATTATTTTTATGATCCTCAATCCCAAAGTGTTCATATGCATTAGGTAGCGCGATCCTTCCTCTAGGGGTTCTATTGATAAAGCCTAGTTGTAATAGGTAAGGTTCGTATACGTCCTCAATTGTTATAGCCTCTTCACCTGTTGCAGCTGCTAATGTATCAAGTCCAACAGGTCCGCCATTAAACTTTTGTATAATTGCAAGCATCACACGTCTATCAACATTATCAAGACCTAACTCATCCACTTCTAGCATTTCAAGTCCAAGTCTTGCAACCTCTTTTGTAATAACACCATCTGCTTTAATCATTGCATAATCGCGAACACGTTTTAATAATCTATTTGCAATACGTGGTGTACCTCTTGAACGTCGTGCGATTTCTTTAGCACCTTTTTCATCAATTTCCACATTCAATTTTCGCGAATTTATGACAATAATCGTTTCAAGTTCATCATGTGTATAGATTTCTAGTCTGCATACAACACCAAACCTATCAAGCAATGGTGATGTTAACATGCCTGCTCGTGTTGTTGCACCGACTAATGTGAAATTTGGTAAGTCCAAACGTATTGAACGTGCTGAAGGTCCTTTTCCAATGATGATATCAAGTTTGCAGTCTTCCATTGCAGGATAGAGTATTTCAGCAACAGAGTTGTTCATTCTATGTATTTCATCAATGAATAGTACATCACCTTCACCCAAATTTGTAATGATAGCAGCCAAATCTCCTGTGCGCTCTATCGCAGGACCGGAAGTTGTTCTAATTTGTACATTCAATTCATTGGCAATGATATTTGCAAGTGTGGTTTTGCCTAATCCGGGTGGTCCGTATAAAAGCACATGATCCAGTGCTTCGCTTCTCATCTTTGCTGCATTAATGAATATATCAAGTTGTTCTTTTGCTTTTACTTGGCCTATGTATTCATCCATTGTCTTTGGTCTGAGGGTAACATCAATGTCTAAATCATCTACTTGTTTTTCAGAAGATAAAAATCTGTTTTCAATCATTGACTATACTCCCCTGTTTTTCAATGCTGCGGTAATTAGGTCCTCTACACTGTCATATGTTCCCGCATTACTAATTGCCTTACTCGCTTCAACTGATGAATACCCCAATGCCATGAGTCCCGCTAAAGCTTCTTGTGTGATTGAGCTAGGTTGTGGTATCGACATATTATTAAATGCACCAGTCAGCTCTTCATTATCTACTTTTTCCTTAAGTTCCAGTATCAATCGTAGTGCTGTCTTTTTTCCAACTCCTTGTGCCCTTGATATTGATACTGCATCCTCTGACACTATTGCTACTGCAAGTTCTGTTACAGTCATTGTAGAGAGTATGCTTGTAGCAGCTTTTGGACCGATACCATTTACCGTGATTAATTTTTCAAACATTCTCTTTTCTTCACTAGACATAAATCCAAAAAGCATTTGTGCATCTTCTCTTACATGAAAGTATGTATACACTTTCCCTGTGTCACCAATATCCCCAATTTGGTCCAATGTTCTTGTTGACACTGATATATTGTATCCAACACCATTGCATTCAATCACCAATGATGTGATTCCTTTTTTTATTATTTCCCCTTTGAAATATGCGTACATTATTACTCCTATTTTATTGTAAACTCGCTAGAGAGATTATACGATTGTGCATGACAAATAGCAACAGCCAATGCATCCGCTGCATCGTCAGGTTTTGGTATTTCTTTCATGCTCAATAGTGTTTTCACCATGAATTGCATTTGTTGTTTGTCTGCTCTACCGTAGCCACTAATAGCTTGCTTTACTTGAAGCGGCGTATACTCAAACAAGTATTGTGATCCAATTTGATTATTCGCAGCAATAATGCTTACTCCCCTTGCATGAGCCACTGTGAGTGCTGTTTTTATGTTTTTGTTAAAAAACAATTCTTCAAATGCAATATTTTCTGGCTTATATTGTTTAATCAACTCAATAGTATCATTATATATAATAGATAACCTTTGTGGGAGTGGCATGCCGGCAGGAGTTGTAATTATCCCAAAGTCAATTAGTTTGATTGTACCTTTCACTTTTTCAACAAACCCATAACCGATGATTGCAAGTCCGGGGTCAATACCCATTATGATCATGATATCTCCCTAAACTCTGCATGCTTACATGCATTTTCTTTTTGTATTATAAGAACACTTGTTATTGTATCATAGTTATAGATTGTTTGAAAGTTCCTAGTCTAATGCTCTTACTATGTATCAATTATATATTTCTAGTGGCACAATCATTACTTTAATCATATAATATATCCTATAAATATAAAAGGAAGATGAATATGATAAATTTTTTAGTTTTTATGCAACAGTTCAGAAATCCTGTACTTGATTTCATTGTTGAGGCAATCACCATTACAGCAGAAGAAACAACATTGCTGATTGCCATCTGTATTATTTATTGGTGTATCAATAAAAAGATGGGCTACGTAGTAGCGTTTGCAGTTGTTTTTAGTAGTTGCATGAATGAAACAATCAAAGAAATATTTAAAGTGCAAAGACCATGGTTACTCGATGGACGTATTATACCCATTCGACAAGAAACCGCTACCGGATATTCATTCCCTAGTGGACATACACAAAAAGGTGCAACTTTCTGGGCAGCACTTGCAATATATATGAAGAATAAAAAGATAACTACTATTGCAATCATCATGATGGTACTCATTGCATTATCTCGCGTATATTTATCAGTTCATACACCACTAGACGTTGTTGCAGGACTTATATTCGCAGTTGGATTTGCATTTCTTTCATATTATATGATTATGAAATTGCTGGAAAACAAAACATATTGGACATTCATCGTAGTATCTATTGTTCTCATAGTACTCTTGTTCTTCATACGAGATGAAACTTTCTACAAAATGGCGGGAGTAACACTTGCATTTCTACCTGGATTTTTTATTGAAAACAAATACATCCGTTTTGCTTCTCGTTCAAAGCTCTGGAAGCAAGCGTTGAAAGTCATCATCGGTATAGCCATTGCACTAGGAATTCGTTTAGGACTCGGTGCATTGTTCCCTGATAAAATGGTTTTTGATTTTATAAGATATTTTACTATGGGGATGGGAATTCTGGTTCTGGCACCATGGATATTTGTCAAAACTAAACTTTCTGTACAAGTAAAATAAGAAGAATTTATTCGTGATTTAATAAAACTTCATATATTTTTAAAATTATTGTACTTATTTATTAAATATAATGGACAGAAATCCCTTCATCGAATATAATCTAACAAGATTAGAATGAATGTGGTACTCATTTAAAAGTATCACATTTTTTCAACGAATTTATTATTTATTATAGTAGGAAGAGGAAACAATGAGAGCAGATGGCCGTAGGATTAAGTCACTCGATCCACTTTTTGCAATTATCCCGCATATTATGCCAAAGCGATATGATGCACAAGTGATGTTCAACACAGAAGTCAACTATACACAAATTCGTAAATATCTCAACAAAAAGCGTAATGATGGTCATAACATTGGCTTTATGGCACTATTTACTGCTGCATATCTACGCACAGTCTCACATATGCCGGAGTTAAATCGTTTTGTTATTAACAAAAAAATCTTTGCAAGAAAAGAATTTTGCGTATCCTTTGTTGTACTCAAGGAAGGCGAAGCACAAGAAGATACTCTTGAAACGGTAGTCAAAATTAGATTCAATTTAACTGATACAATTTTTGAAGTATCAGAAAAAATAGATAAGGAAATTGAAGCAAACCGTAAACAAACAACCGTAAACTTTACCGATAAACTTGCGAAATTTTTTATGAGTATTCCGCTACTATCTAGATTTGTGATTATATTAGTGAAAGGTTTAGACAAAATCGGACTATTACCTAAAGCATTAATTGATGGCTTTCCTTTTCATGCAAGTTTATTTATTACAAACTTAGCATCCATATATGTAGGACCTGTATTTCATCACATTTATGATTTTGGTACTACCAGTATGTTTGTCAGTATTGGAATGATTAAAAATGTACTTAATCTTAATGGCGAGAAAGAACAGATCGTTCCTATTGGCGTTGTAGCAGATGAAAGAATCTGTGCTGGCGTTACATTTGGTAAGGCATTTGGATTTATCAAAAAGTATGTCAATAATCCAACGATGTTAGAAAGCTCTCCAGATGAAATACGTGAGGATATAAAATAAGTAAATAATTTTTCAATATATTTGTTTTTATATATGTTTCTAAAGGAATGAATAAAGTGCTTGCATTTTATTCATTTTAATGTATAATTATAAATTATTAAGTATATTTATACACTGGAGGGCATGATAATGTCAAAAGAGAAAGTAGTACTCGCATATTCTGGAGGTCTTGATACCTCAGTCATCATACCCTGGCTTAAGGAAAACTATGACTGTGAAGTCATTGCCGTTGCAGGTGATGTTGGACAAGGTGAAGAGCTAGATCACTTGCATGAGAAAGCCAAGAAAACTGGTGCGAGTAAGCTATATATAGAAGACATGCAAAAAAAATTTATAGAAGACTTTATATTCCCTACACTAAAAGCGGGTGCTAAATATGAAGGCAAGTATCTTTTGGGCACATCATTCGCACGTCCTGTAATCGCAAAAAGATTAGTTGAGATCGCAGAAAAAGAAGGCGCAAACATCATCGCACATGGCTGTACCGGTAAAGGAAACGATCAGGTGCGTTTTGAGCTGACTATCAAGGCACTCAACCCACATATCAAGATCATCGCTCCGTGGCGTTTGTGGGACATCCAGAGCCGTAGCGATGCAATTGAGTATGCCAATCAAAGAAACATCCCCATTCCTGTGAAAAAAGGCAAATCATACTCAAGAGACAAAAACCTTTGGCACTTAAGTCATGAAGGTGAGGATCTTGAAAATACTTGGAATGCACCGTCGGATGATCTGTACATGGTGTGTACTAATCCTATGGATGCACCGGATGAGCCTGAAATGGTTGAAATTGAATTTGAACAAGGTATCCCCACCACACTCAACGGTAAAAAGATGGATGGTATCACATTGATTGATGAACTCAATACTATCGCTGCAAAGCACGGTGTGGGTATCATTGATATCGTGGAGAATCGGTTGGTTGGAATGAAGTCACGTGGTGTGTATGAAACCCCAGCAGGCACAGTACTGTATGCGGCACATGAATCACTTGAGTCCATCACACTTGATAAAGATACAATGCACTACAAGGAGCAAATTGCTTTAAGATTTGCAGATCTTGTGTATAATGGAAAGTGGTATACGCCCCTTCGTGAAAGTTTGTCCGCATTTGTCGATGAAACACAGAAAAATGTAACCGGAACTGTGCGCGTTAAACTATACAAGGGTAACTGCATCCCAGCGGGAGTAAAGTCTATATACTCACTATTCAATGAAGACTTTGCAACATTTGAAAAAGACGAAGTATACAATCAAAAAGACAGTGCCGGATTTATCAATCTGTTTGGACTACCGATGACTGTACAGGCACTGATGAAAGAGAGCTTGAAAAAATGAGCGATAAAAAGTTATGGAGCGGAAGATTTTCAAAAAACACCAATAAAGCGGTAGATGATTTTAACTCATCTATCTCTTTTGATATGCGTCTATTCAAAGAGGATATCATGGGCTCTATAGTGCACACCAAAGGACTGGTCAAACAAAGCATCCTATCGTCTGATGATGGCACACAAATAATCGATGGACTTCATGAAATACTTGCAGATATCAACGCAGGCAAAGTTGAATTTGATATATCTTATGAAGACATTCACATGAACATCGAGATGCTACTGACTGAAAAAATCGGTAATGCAGGTAAAAAGCTGCATACCGGAAGAAGTCGAAACGATCAAGTTGCACTGGATACACGCATGTATGTGAAAAAAGCATGTGATGACGTGATCGCGCATATTAAGGATCTATGTACTGCACTTACAGACATTGCATCTGATCATCTTGATACAGTAATGCCTGGATTTACACATATGCAAAAGGCACAACCGATAACATTGGCTTTTCACTTGATGGCATATTTTGAGATGTT
>JAGLOK010000161.1 GCA_023139005.1 Clostridiales bacterium
GAGGAGATCGATGGCGCACGCAACAAACAACAATCCAAACCAAATGCATCGCATTCTCTGCTCAATCCCAAGTATACCTTTGAAAGTTTTGTCATTGGTAACTCTAATCGTTTTGCACATGCTGCATGTCTTGCAGTTGCAGAAGCTCCCGCAAGAGCATACAATCCATTGTTCTTATATGGTGGAGTAGGATTAGGGAAAACACATCTGATGATGGCTATTGGTCACTTTGTTAGAAGTCTTCCAAATGAACTGAATGTTTTATATGTAACCTCTGAAGAGTTTACCAATCAATTGATCAATTCCATAAGAACAAACGATGCAGAGAATTTTAGAAGTAAATATCGAAAAGTAGATGTTTTGTTGATTGATGATATTCAATTTATATCAGGAAAAGAACGTACACAAGAAGAGTTCTTCCATACGTTCAACGCGCTCTATGAGAGCAACAAGCAAATCATTGTTTCATCCGATCGCCCACCACGGGATATGGAGCGCTTAGAGGAACGCTTACAAAGTCGTTTTCAATGGGGACTTATTGCAGACATACAGCCACCGGACTTAGAAACACGAATTGCTATCTTAAGAAAAAAGGCAGACAATGCAAACTTGCCTCACATATCCGATGAAGTATTAGAATACATCGCAACCAAGGCAGAAAACAATATTCGAGAGTTGGAAGGATGCTTAACTCGCATCATCGCCTTTTCAAGGATTTCCAAAGAACCCATTACCATCGAGTTGGTTACAGAAGCACTCAAGGAAATCATCAAAAATTCAGAAAGTAAGCGCGCCACTCCAGAACGCATTACAAAGCTAGTATGTGATCGTTTCTCCGTGTCAGATGATGATATGTTCTCAAAAAAGCGAAGCCGTGACATTTCTTATCCACGACAAATCTCCATGTATCTGCTTCGTGAGCTTTCTGATTTGTCTCTTTCTGCCATCGGTAAGTTCTATGGTGGACGCGATCATACAACTGTGCTACATGCATACCGAACTATTTCTGCTGAAATGGCAGAAAATAATGAATTACGTGTCATGCTAGCAGACATAAGAAAACAGGTCAATAAAAACTAGCGTTCCACACAATCAAAAGTTTTTGTGGATAATAATGATTTATTTGATATATAATTAACAAAACGATACACACACAATAGCGGACTAAACAGAGATAAATCAGTAGTTATCCAAAAGATACAAACACCTACTACTACGAATACTATAAAATAAATAGTAATAACTACGACAAGCAATAGAAATTTACAAGGAGAAACTTATTATTATGAGAATAAAACTAGATAAGCAAAGTTTGTGTAATGCAGTTGCAACAGTGAATCATGCTATATCATCAAGGACAACGATGCCTATACTTGAAGGTATTAAAATAAAAACAACTAAGGAGGGTGTTCAATTTACTTGCTATGACATGACCTTAGGAATAGAAACAGTGATTCTAGCAACAGTACAAGAAGAGGGAGAAGCAGTTGTTCCTGGAAGATTGTTTTATGAGCTTACAAGAAAGCTTCCAGATGATGCAGATGTGGATATGTATTTTGATAAGACCTCAGTTGAAATTGTATGCGCAGGTTCAAAAACACATATACAAACACTTCCTGCAGAAGATTTTCCGATGTTACCTGATATTGAAGAAAATGTACAGTTTAACTTTAGTCAAGAGAAAATAAAAAATATGATCAAGCGAACACTCTTTGCAGCTGCAATAGATGAGTCGCGTCCGGTTCTTACAGGCGTATTATTTGAAATTGATTCAGACTCTATTCGTCTTATTTCCTTGGATGGATACAGGATGGCGATTTCAGGAAAAGATATTGGAGAAAAAGAAAACTTAGTTACAGCTATTGTACCATCTGCGACATTATCAGAAGTAGGAAGACTCTTAGAAAATGAAGGTAGTGTAAAAATATCAATATCACAATCTCATATACTTTTTCAAACAGGTAATACTAGAATGATTTCAAGGCTAATAGAAGGAGAATATATAAAGTATCGTCAAATTATTCCTATGGAGTGGCAAACACGATTTACGATGTCATCTATTGCATTGGCACAATCCATCGATAGAGCTGCGACAATTTCATCTGGTAGCAATAACCTTGTCGCATTCAACATTGGCTCCAATCAAGTGAATATCGATTCAGAGAACGAATTAGGCAATGTACATGAAGTGATTACTACACAAGTTGAAGGAAAAGAAATACAGATTGCATTTAATGCACGATATATATCAGATATCCTAAAAAACATAGAAAGCCAAGACATTGTCCTTTCATTTACTACCAATGTAAGTCCTTGTGTTATAACTCCTGCAGAAGACGATGATTTTCTATATCTATTACTTCCAGTTAGGATATATACAGAATAAAAAAAAGAATATATGAAAGAGAAAAGGACTAATTTATATAGTCCTTTTTTATTATTTAAAACACGAACATATGTTCTATATCTACTCCATAGTATCATCTATTTCTTCATTATCTTTATTCTCTATTTTCTCATTTTCATCAAGAACTTCAACTACCGGTTCTTTTACTAAAGGAATCTCTTCTTCGATTGGTAGATTTTCTGTAACAACTTGATTCTTTACTTCAACATGAACGATTGCCTTTTCATTTGTCTTTCTAGAAATAGCACCACCGATTACCAACAAAATGATACCCAAGACCAATACAACAATACCAATAATGAGTGTCACTAAACCCAATGGATTCATAACAGATTGAACAATACTAGTATAGTCTTCAAGGAATGCAGGGAATATATCCAATAGCTTGGTAAGTGTAATTCCAACAAACATCGACACACCACCGAGTATAGTGAAGATAGAATTAATCAATAATAAAACTCCGGTGAGTTTAAATACAACACCAACACTCTTGTGCCATATAATAAACAATAATGCAAGAATTACAAGGAGTGCAGCAAGGCCGATGAACGTACCAATGTTTGCCCATTTTACCCAATAGCGAAATACCCACATTGTTGAATCAAGACGTTCTTTGATCTTCTGTGTTGGTGCTAAGATTTCATAAAATACGTCAGATATTTTAACACTCTTAGAAGTTCCAATATTGAAGGTTTGAAAGTAGTCAGATAATGTCACAGTGAGAATATGATCCATTGCTTCATTATTTACAACCAAATCAGATTTCTTAATTTCTTTGTCGATATCATCAATCAATGCTTGAAGGGGAATGGTGCCATTTCTGTTGTCATACAAAAAGAAGTCAACAGTATCACCAAGGAATTCTCCTACTTGTCTTTCAAACTTTTCTTGAGGAAGTGCTTTTTTAATAATGTCACATGCAGCTTGCTTTTGATTATCTGGAATACCTTCTTGATCTTCTATAAATTCCTCAAGAGTATCAACAACAAGGGAGTGGACATTCTCATATAAACCAATTCGCATTAGAGAGTTTTTGTAAAAAGATGGGTTCATTACAGTGAGATTGACAATGGCTATAATCTCCGTAGCAAAACCTACAACAATCATGATTAAAGTAAGTAGAATGGTGAGTATTACTTTAAGTACTTTCATTTGTTTTTCCTCCATTTTTCTTATAATATATATTTGATTTTTTTAGCGTTATATTTTGTGTCAATTTCAATATCCATGCACATACTAATCCAACGATTATACCACATGGAACAGAGATTGCAGAGAGTATCGGAAAATACGATACGATAGATATTGTACCGGTAAAAAGAACCGCAATGGCAAATTGACCAACATTATGCATCAAAGATCCCAAGACAGAAACGCTAATTATTCCAACTTTATTATTCGTATATTTTACTATTAATATCATCATCAGTAGTGACAATATACTTCCAGACATAGAAAAGAAAACACCAGTAGGCATTCCGGATAATAAGGGTCCAAGAATAGATTTTATCAGAACAACCCATAGAGCTGATTGCCAACCGAGAGCATAGAGTGCATATACAACGAATATGTTTGCAAGCCCTAAGCGTGCACCGGCTATCCCAGGAATGAGTGGTGGCAACGCACTTTCGATGACATAGATAATCAATGCCATTGCAATAAGAATCGCAGTATATGTAGATTTCTTCAAAGAGAGTTTCATATTATTTTTCCTCCTTGAATGATTCAATTTTTACAACCAAATTATGTGGTGCGCATATAATCATAGCTCCGGGACGATTGATGATGCCACGACTGATACACGATTTTGTATTACAGTTGGATTGATAGATAAAAGCATTTCCTTCAGAAATGATAAGCAGATTTGTACCATATTGAGTCTCAATATCTATTTGTTGATAGTCACCTTCCAATGGCAACCTTTCCACTAAATCACCGTCAATATAAACAGTAACAAAATATTCTCCTTCAAATGGTATCAAATAGAGGATAAATGAAAAGAGCAACGAAACAACGATAATGATAGATATAATTATAATATCTGTTTTTCGAATCATTGAATACTCCAGATCTTTTAGTAGATTTGATTATAGCAAACAACACTTATAAAAACAATGAACAGAAAATTAAGATCTTGTGAAATGATTATTGTATATTATACCACCATGACTTGGTAAAATAATGCGTGTAAGAAGTTATGACTTATTACAACTTTCCTTCAATGCAACTTCATTCGCCATGAAAAAGGATTTTCAAAGTGATTCTTAATAAACGAAGAATACAAGGCACCGCAAAAAAGATAATCACGAAACAGCAATCCGCCACTTACTTGCGTGTGTACTTTGAGAGAAACAGCTTGAATAGTTTGTGTATCATTAGGTGGTGTAGTTTCATTGAGAATAATAACTGCATTGTATGACCACGCTTCAGGATGGACAGTTGAAATCAAGGAAACAATTCTTCCTTATGTTCTATATGGAATTAAATCACAACTAATACCTTTTGCGAGGCACTTCTCATAAAGGAAAAAGATGATTACTTTTGTATTTGTTTCACGTGAAACAATTCGTAAACTTCCACAATGACCATGATGTGCATGAGAAATGATAATTTAATTACTGAAGAACATCTTGTTCCTCATAAAAAGAGTAATAGACGATCAGCATATTAATGTCTGATTTTAGTTGAAAGCATTTTCCCGTGCCCGAATTATTTTTAAACATATTATCAAGTATTTGATTATTAAATGCCATGTGTACCTTCTTTCATCAAACATTATTATACTTTTTATAAAAAACATACAAATATAGAAAGTTCAATCTTGTTTCACGTGAAACAAATATGTATAATAAACGAGTAAATCAAATCTTTATAATTCAGAGGTGTTATTTTGGGAAAAATAATAGCAGTCGCTAACCAAAAGGGTGGCGTTGGTAAAACTACAACTACAGTAAACTTAGGATCATGTATTGCAACATTGGGCATGAAAGTCCTGCTAATTGATATTGACCCACAGAGCAACTGTACAAGTGGGATGGGATTAAATCCTAGACAATTGCCATATTCGAGCTATGATGTGCTTATCAATGGACGGGATATTTCAAACTCTATTCATAAAACAATGATTGATACTCTAGACATTTTGCCCGGAAGCGTGGATCTTGCAGGTGCAGAGATAGAACTGGTATCTCAGATGTCTCGAGAAACAAGGCTTAAAAACGCTATTGCAAAGATCAAAGGAGAATACGACTATATATTCATCGATTGTCCTCCGTCGTTGGGGTTGATCACACTTAATGCATTGACTGCAGCAGATACTATATTAGTTCCAATACAGTGCGAATATTATGCTATGGAAGGGTTGTCTCAACTACTTAACTCTATAAAACTCGCACGAGAAACGTTGAATCCTAATCTTCAAATTGAGGGCGTTGTGCTCACAATGTATGATTCCAGAACCAATCTTTCTTCTCAAGTTAGTGAAGAAATCAGCAGGCATTTTTCAGAAAAGTTATTTAGGACGGTCATTCCAAGGAATGTACGCCTAAGCGAGTCGCCCAGTTTTGGACTGCCAATAACACTATATGATCCCGGTTGTTCCGGTGCTAAGGCGTATCATAGCCTTGCAAATGAGTTTCTATCCAATAACAAATCGTAAAGGGGAAAACTATGGCTACACAAAAAAGAGGTCTTGGAAGAGGCTTGGATGCACTATTTGAGAACGATTCAGACACACCCAAAGGTAAAGCTTCTGATCAAATATATTCACTTTCTATCCTAGAAATTGACCCCAATCCCAACCAACCACGTACAAACTTTGAAGAAGTAGCGTTGGATGAACTCGCATCATCTATTACAGAACACGGTGTATTACAGCCTATTTTGGTTGTGAACAAAGGATCTCGGTACATGATTGTTGCAGGAGAGAGACGTTGGCGTGCAGCAAGGTTAGCCGGACTTAGTCATATTCCTGCTATCGTTCGCGACTTTACAGATAAGAATGTTGCAGAAATATCATTAATTGAAAATCTGCAAAGAGACGATCTTAACCCTATAGAAATGGCACGGGGTATCAAAAAACTCATGGATGAGTACAAAATGACACAAGAAATGGTTTCACAACAGCTAGGAAAGAGCAGGAGCGCAATTGCTAACACATTACGTCTCTTAACACTTCCTGAGTATCTTACCGATTACGTCGTTAATAATACACTGTCAGCAGGGCATGCACGTGCACTACTATCGTGTAACAATGAAAAGGATCAAAAAACCATAACAAATAAGATCATAAAAGATGGATTGTCAGTACGCGAAACGGAGAATTTGGTGAAGACATATCAATCTTTTGCGACAATGCCTACAAAATCCATCAAAAAAGAAGTACCTGCTGAGTTCAAGGAGTTTAAAAGACTACTGCAAAAAGGACTAGGGACCAAGGTTTCAATCAAAGGAGATTTGTCTCATGGACAGATTACTATTAAGTATTACAATAGAGATGATTTGGAACGTCTATATTCTATAGCAGAGAAATTAAACGAGAAATAGGGGATAATCTATAATACAGCGGTATATATAATATAAACGTATCCTACTACTTTATGCTTATTGCATTTATCAAATAGATCAAGTAAATTATATTTTCATATGGAGAGATGACAGAGCTGGCCGATTGTGACGGTCTCGAAAACCGTTGTACCGTAAGGTACCCAGGGTTCGAATCCCTG
>JAGLOK010000162.1 GCA_023139005.1 Clostridiales bacterium
TCAAAAAATGCTGTACTTCCCGGTTTTATCGATTCGCATACTCATTTTGTTTTTGATGGCTATAGAGAAGATGAATTTACCCAAAGACTAAAGGGTGATTCCTATATGGATATCTTAAAAAATGGTGGAGGCATTGCTAAAACTGTAGCATATACAAGAGATGTATCGCTTGAAAAACTTGTTGCATTGGGGATGAAAAGAGCTGACACTATGCTGTCTTTCGGCGTAACTACAGTTGAAGGTAAAAGTGGATATGGTTTGGATTTAGAAACCGAAATAAAACAGCTTAAAGCTATGATGAAAATAGATAATGACCATGTAATTGATGTTGTACCAACTTTTTTGGGTGCACATTCTGTTCCTAAAGAGTTTGATGATGAAGCAGATAAGTATTTAGATTTCTTAATTGACGATGTATTGCCTAAAGTAAAAAAAGAAGGACTCGCAGAATTTGTTGATATTTTTTGCGAGTTAGGTGTATTCAACATAGAGCAGTCAAGATATTATCTTAATGCTGCAAAAAAAATGGGATATAAGTTAAAAATTCATGCTGATGAAATAGCAAGACTGGGTGGTGCAAATCTTGCAGCTGAGATTGGTGCAATATCTGCAGACCATCTATTAAATGCAACTGATGATGGTATCAGGGCTATGGCAAAAAGTGGCGTTATTGCAACGCTTTTACCTGCCACTGCATTTAGTTTAAAAGAAGATTATGCAGATGCAAGAGGAATGATTGAAAGTGGATGTGCTATAGCTCTTGCAACTGATTTTAATCCGGGTAGTTCATTTACAAACTCTATTCCATTGGTGATTGCACTTTCTGCTTTGCATATGGGGATGACAATCAATGAGATAGTTTGTGCGCTTACTATAAACGGTGCTTGTGCACTTGGATTGCAAGACGAAGTTGGAAGCATTGAAGTGGGAAAGAAGGCTGATATCATAATACTAGATTATCCGTCGATTGATTATCTTACTTACAATGTCGGAATGAATATAGTTAAGACTGTTATAAAAAATGGGAAAGTGGTAGATAGATGATCATTCGCCACAAAAGGAGATATATATGAAAAATATGAGTTTAACAGGATTTGCAGAAGTTACCGCATCAAAAGAGCCGGTACCGGGCGGAGGAAGCTTGGCTGCTTTGTGCGGAGGATTGAGCGCTGCATTGGTGGAGATGGTGTCAAACCTGACAATCGACAACAAAAAGTATGAGCAAAAGCAAGATATGATGCTAGAAATAAAGGGCAAAGCATATGCTTTAAGGGCACCATTACTTGATTATATAGAAAAAGACAGTGAGGCCTTCATGCTGGTTATGGATGCATTCAAAATGCCAAAATCCACCGATGAAGAAAAAAAAGAAAGATCAAAGACAATTCAGAAATGCATGAAACATGCAGCTACCGTTCCCATGGAAGTAGCTCAAAAAGCATATCAAGTAATCGAGCTTTCAGAACTGGTTGTAAAGCATGGCAATAAGAATGCAGTAACTGACGGTATGGTTTCTGCTATGCTTGCCCGTACTGCAGTTTTGTCTGCTCTTCTAAATGTAAAAATAAATTTAGGCTCAATAAGAAATACTGACTTTGTAAGTGCTATGAATGAGAAAGTTGAAGAGCTTGAAGCAAAAACCAGACAAAAAGAAACAGAAATCTTAAATAGCGTTTCTCTTTGACAATATATTTATAGCTTTTCAACTGTATTGTTTGTGTTATACTTATTTTTGAGGTAAAAAACACATGAGTAAAAAACATGGTATAGGTAAAATAGCACTTTCATTGGCTATTTCAGACAATAATGAGCAAAAAATTATCGAAGCCTACAGTAGTAAGGGATACAAGCTTGTAAAAGGTCATGTGGGGACAATGGACGCTAGCAAAATATTTGCAGCTATAGAAACTGCAGCTGGAAGGCAGAAGATGATAGAGGAAAACTATCATGAAGAACATGCCTTGTATCATGCAATTAGCGAAGCATTTAACGGATATTGCAGAGGTCCTGTGGCGCTTGATAATGTGTTGCGTACAACAGGACTTGTTTTTTCAGTTGTTAGAGGAAGTTTGTCGGTTGATGATAAGAAAAACGGAGATTGGATTGCAGTTGTATTATATGGTTTTATTGGTTCGCCAAGACAAGGTTTTGAACATGAAGCAATAGGATTGGGCGTTCAGTCCATCTGAAAAAAAGGTGAATATATTTTTTAGTATTAATGATATGTTCTTTTCGGAATACTGGTAAGTCAATACAATTAAATAATAGGTTTGTGATAAATAGAGAAACGAATATGAGGGTGCCCCATGTATTCTATACTCAAGTTGGCTGATGCTATGGGATAAGTTTATTCTCCGAAAGTATACGCCAACCCAGTGCTTATAACTTGGTTTGTTGAAGAAACTTTGACTATCTGTTGCCTGACATGATTGCAGTGAGCTATTTCAATTTTTATAATTGGGGTAATTTTTTTAATTCAGTAGAAATATCTAAACAATGAGGAAATATGAAAAAAGCAACCATCTAGCGACCCCTATATACACAACCACTATCCTGCATGAAATAATACCTCTAAACTGAGGAGAATCTCGTAGAGATGGTCTATGAAACGGCATATGCGTGAGTAGCTCACATTTGATGCATTCAACGATGCCATTAACAGAGAGAATCCCTTGTGTCGGATTGGTGGTCCATACCGATCGAGGAGCACAATTAATAAGCAATAAATATAATGCCCTGATCAAACGAAATAGTGCATTTATAACATAAGCTGTGGAGCAAATCCTTTGTATAAGGCTGTGATATAATCTTTTAATAAATCTCTAAAAACTCAATTATTTTGATAAAAAGCATACGTTTGAGGCAAGAGAAATTGCTCGAAAGGTAAGCATTTAACTATATCGAGATGTTTTATGATCCTAAAAGATTCTATTCAGCTTTGGGTATAAATCACCGATTGAGTTCGAAATACTGCTGTTTTACTCATGAATCTACTCTTGTGTCCAGTTAATTGAAGACAGTCCAAAACAGAATATCTGCTATAATCAAATAGATATCAGGTTCTACCATATAATATCTATTCTTATTTCAATAATTGATGCTTATATAAATAGTTTAGGCTAAACTACTTGTTTCGTTATTTCATTTTGAGTACATCGTTCGAGTGGCAGCTCTCTCCGCCGTAATCTCAGATAGGACAAAACAATTACTCCTATTCGATAAAAATTTAGAGTACATCAGACAGATTTGACGTACTCTTTATGTGTTTTAAACTATACTTATATATTTTTATCCATTACCATTACCCCTTGGTCCTTTTTTGAAAGCATTTAAATGCTTCTTTGAACCATCTCTTAGTTCTATAAATACATCACGTATATCATCGGGTAATACTTGTTCTAGAAATTTCTCATACATAGCTATATTATCAATCTCAGCCTGTACTCCTATTTCAAGAGCTTCTTTAATATCCTCTGGAAGGACGACATGATCTATCGCCGTATCTTCAGGGATCGTATATTCATACTTGGTATAGATATCTTTTAATAGTTCTATATGTCTTTCTTCTGCTTTAATAATATTGCTAAAAGGTTTTTGTTCTCCGAATTTTTCCAGGATAGATTCATACTCTTGTCTTGCAAAGTATTCGTCTTCAATTGCATATCTTAGCATTTCTTCAATCGAGAAGTTTTCTTTTTCAAGTGCGCTTTTTGCACCAAAGTCATATTCTGTATCCGC
>JAGLOK010000163.1 GCA_023139005.1 Clostridiales bacterium
CAAATGTTAGAAAAAAATGTAGACTTTGCAACCTATTCCAAGACAACACCCAACGAAGATGGCTTCTTCGGTACCTATGGTGGTGCATTCATCCCCCCAATGCTTGTAGCGGAATTTGATAAAATTTCAGCAGCATATCAAACAATATGCAAAAGCTCAAAATTCATTAGTGAATTACGTCGCATCAGAAAAGAATTCCAAGGCAGACCCACGCCGACATACCATTGTGAAAGACTGTCAAACTCCATTGGCAAAACACAGATATATCTAAAAAGAGAAGACCTAAACCATACAGGTGCACACAAACTCAATCACTGCATGGGCGAAGGACTACTAGCAAAATATTTGGGCAAAACAAAAATAATCGCTGAAACAGGCGCAGGTCAGCACGGTGTAGCATTGGCCACTGCCGCCGCTTTCTTCGGACTTGAATGCGACATATACATGGGCGAAGTCGACATTGCAAAGCAAGCTCCCAATGTTGCGCGCATGAAGCTACTCGGAACAAAGGTTATCCCAGTAACACATGGACTTAAAACACTAAAAGAAGCAGTGGATTCAGCCTTTGAAGCATACATGGGTGAATTTGAAACTTCACTATACTGCATCGGCTCAGTTGTAGGTCCGCACCCTTTCCCCATGATGGTACGCGACTTCCAAACAATCGTTGGCGTAGAAGCAAGAGCACAGTTTTTAGAGATGACAGGCAATCTGCCTGATGCTATTGTTGCATGTGTAGGTGGTGGATCAAACGCGGCCGGCATCATGACTCCATTTCTGAATGATCCCGTGAAGCTTTACGGTGTAGAGCCAATGGGCAGAGGTACAAAGGTTGGCGAACACGCAGCAAGCATAACATATGGCTCGCCAGGCGTTTTGCATGGATTTAACTCCATAATGCTTCAAACCCTAAAAGAAGGCGAACCCGATCCAGTGTACTCCATTGCAAGTGGCTTGGACTATCCATCAGTAGGTCCAGAGCATGCATATCTTCACGATATCGGTCGCGTAACATATAAGTCAGCATCTGATGATGAAGCACTTGATGCATTCTTTAAACTATCAAAGCTTGAAGGAATCATCCCAGCATTGGAGAGCGCGCACGCAATTGCATACGCTATGAAGTTAGCCGCAGAAATGGGCACAGGCACTATCCTCGTTAACTGCTCAGGTCGTGGCGACAAGGACTTGGACTATGTTCTTGATAACTATGGTGATAGATTAGATAAATAGATAAATTAAGATTTGATTAATAATAAACAGCGCACGCAAGGCTTTTACCTAGTGTGTGCTGTTTTTTTAACATTCGCTGAGATTGAATATAAAAGCCATGGGTTATAGCCTATTTGTAGTGCTTACAGCAGAAATGGGCACAGGATTCATTACCATTATTTAGTTATTATATGCACTTTGAACATATTTATTAAACTATAAATAGTAACTATACCTTTTTGCTCGGAAATAATATTTTATTCATATATTTAATATTGTTTATATTACTTTTTGTTTGTATTATCAGGGTAACAATATGAAAGGAGATATAGACTATGAATTATGATAAAGAAAAAAATGACAGGTATATGGTATTATTAACGTACTTATTCGCTATGGGTAAAACTACTTCATTTTAACCGTAACCGGGTAACAAGTAATAACTAATAAAACCAAACTTACAGGGTAGAACACACCCCGTTTAAATTATACAAAGCGCCACCAGACAGCTGGGGGTGCTTTTTTAAAGGAATATTTATTTGCAGTATTTAAAGTGTATAATATAGATGTATCAAATTCAGTTGATAATCAAAATAGTGGGTTCTGGCGAGTATCGACAGGCGAGTATTTGGACACTGATTGTGGTATTTACTGCAATTGATATAAAAATATTCATGTAAATTAAAACATTGATCTTCAGCAAGTCAAATCAAGCAATGCACTTTTTATTACGCTACAATACCTATAGAGCGGTTGAAACGAGGTGAGCAGACAAATGTATGAGTGGCACAAGCAAATCCAAATAATCGTTGATGAAATTGATGAATGTATTAAACATCAAAACAGTGAAGCCCTAACATTACGGTTTCTTTCTCACAAATTGGGTTATTCCGAATTTCATACCTCAAGAAAATTCAAGGAAATATCGGGTATGCAGTTTAGGGATTATCTGCAACATAGAAAGTTAGCTTTTGCACTGATAGAGGTACGAGATGGCGAAAAAAGCATTTTGGATGTTGCTTTTGATTATGGCTTCTCATCACATGAAGCTTTTACACGGGCTTTCAAGGTAACATACGGTATTACCCCAAGCGATTACCGTAAAAAACCTATACCCGTTGTCCTTCGCACAAAAATAAAACCTTTTGACCGCTACTTTTTAGGAATTGGAGAGATTGGCATGATAAAATCTACAGAGAACGTTAAAATTTATTTTGTAACCATTCCCGCACACAAGTTTTTGCACATTAAAAACTATGAAAGTAATGGGTATTGGGATTTTTGGGAAAAACAGAAAACTATACCGAGACAGGACTGTGATACCATTTGCGGCTTACTGGATAGCATTAAAGGGAATTTGGATGGTAATGAAGAGGGAGCCGATGAACCTAACGGACAGATTATGGCGTATATCAACGATCCGGACGGCAAAAAGGTCGAGTGTTATGATGTTCCTCGTGTCGAATGTTATGGTGTTCGACTTGACTCTGACTATAAAGGCGAAGTGCCGCAGCAAATGCTTCTGATTGATGTTCCTGAAGCCGAGTACATTGTTTTTGAACATGGACCATTCGACTATCAACAAGAAAACCGTAGTGTGGAGAAAAAGATTGATACAGCAATCGCATCTTTCAACTTTACAGACACTGCCTATTGCTTTGATGATTCTCCTAACAGAATGGCTTATTTTTATCATGACCCAACTAAGTTTTGGAAGTATATTAGACCAGTACGAAAGTCATAATCGATAACCTCCTTGCTCGATATGCTTGATAATTAAATCATTGCCAATCTTGCTTTCTGCTGTGAGCATTTGGTGAAGGACGTAGCATAAAGCTGCACATAACATCGCGTACTATTTCGTATGTGATGTTATTTTTATATCATGAATTGAGTTTCGGTATTATTAGTTGTCAAGTGATGTGACATGAATTACCATTTTGGAATGAGATTGTATAGATTATTGCGAATTCAGTTTTATACAAAGCGCCACCATGAATATTGGAGGCGTTTTTTTCTTTCACCAAATCTTTGCATACCATTGCAGGTTACTATATAGTTTTCACCTATAATACTATAACATCATCACAAACAAACCTTTTGGACATGTGGTTTTCAAAATGATATTATAATACATATAAGATAGCAAAAATAAACATAGTCAAAACATAGACAAATTAGATAAAAAATATCTTCTAGGGGGGAATAGAATGCATTGTAAAAACTGCGGTAAACAAATACTAGGTGATTCGAAATTTTGTCAGGACTGTGGCAGTAAAGTCATAGAGCCTAGCGTGCAAAACCCCACCGAATCAGCAAATGAAACTAAAGCTCCAAGTAAAACTTCGCCCATAGCTCCCCAAAAGCCTATTGTTGCACAAAATAATAAATCCCCAAAACCGGAAGTGCAAGAAAACACAACCATTATTAGCCCGCCTCCCTTACCGGATTCACAAGATACAGCACCAATAATAGCTCCCCTACCGCCTAAAGCTACAGTGGCAGATAATGCACCACTACCCTCACAACCAAAACCCACACCAACTAAAGCAAGCACACCACCTACGATTGAAACCCCGCCACAGGCAATTTCAAATAACACTCCCCTCCCCAGCGCACCTGTGCAAAAAAAGATTAAAAAGCATGGCTTTGTACGGTTTCTAAAAGTCACGTTTTCTATACTGCTTACCCTCCCCATACTCGCAGTCTTAGCGCTGTTTATCATCTCAGCTGTAACATCAAATGTAGAAAGCAAATCAAAGGATAGCACGATACCATCACATATTAATAGCACATTCGATGACAGCGACGACACAGCGCCAATGATCACAGATGTAACGCCCATGTCTGCTACCATCAGCACAACAATTACATTCGCAGGGGAAAATATTGATGCTACAAAACTAATAAATATCACAATAAACGATCAGCAGTTGAATGTTAATGAAGTTACAGATAGCAGCATCCAAGCTGTTATTACACATGGCGCACAGTCAGGCGATATCGTGTTGCACTTTGTGGATGGGCAGATAACTATAGATGAATTTGAAATACTCCCCCAGCAAAAAACATTGATACTAGAAGAAGAGCTTTCGCCAAGCGATAGCCCCCAGACAATAGTAGCTCAAGACATATCAATAATTTTGCCGGCCGGCGCAATAGACAGCCCCCAAACATTGAAAATTTCAGAGATTATAAACCCGCAAACGCTAAACCTACCACCTGCAAAAGACTTTAGAGTATTTTCAATAACACTAGGTGATATATCGCAATTTGACGACATAGTAACTATCATAATAGATTTACCAGAAGACACAGAAGGTCAACCCACAGCTGCCTACTTCAACGAAGAAACTTCGCTATACAACACTCTTCCCAGTGAAGTAATAGATGGAAAACTGCATATCTTCACCAGCCATCTGACCGATTTTGCAAAAATACAATGGGGTACAAGCCACTTATCTTCTGATGGATATTTCAGAATGCACTATTTTAGTACCGATACGGTAACCTACACTACCTCCATGGACGAATTAGCAGTTTTGGTTGGAGAAACGCTTGAACAAGTTCGCAAAGACTACGAGGCCAAAATACCTGCTGCATATCGCGAAAATTTCAAATCTATAACTATTAATGGCAACACCTACAAAGACACTTTGGAAGTATATATAGACAGCTCACTTCCAAACTGCAAATATAACGCTATTACAAATAACATACTCTTGCCAACCTCTTTTTCAAGCCAAGAAAAATTTGAAACAGTACTAGCCCATGAGTTTTTCCACGTATACCAAGATTCCGTCTGGAATGAACTAAACTTTGTTGGTACAATGTCGAAGAGTGAAAACCTTTGGGCAGTTGAAGTTTTAGCTGAGCTTGCAGCATATGAAATCGCCTTTCCCGGGAAAAACAGACATCGCCCACTGGATGAGAGTATAACGCCAAGTGTCCCCTATGATACTTTCGATTCAATCCAAGAATACAGCATGTCTTGCTATTTGAGATATCTTTTAGATATCACAAACAGTAAAGCAGAAGACTTGTGGATACATGTAGCGGGCAGCTCGAATTCTCATTTGGAGATTTCTATCAACGATTTTTTTAAATCCAAATCAAGTGCCTTTATCTCCCTGCAAGATTCCTATCCTGAATTTTGGAAAGCAGTTTTGGGAGACTCTAATGCACCTGAGCATTACAATACATTCAATGTAGTGGAAGTAAGAGATATTTTAGCATATGAACACACCGCAGCATTTGAGTACTATTCCAAATATCCGGCTACCATGAAGTTTTACATGCTTGATGTCAAAGCGTTTCCCGACAACGTACCCATACGCATATTCAACATGCAAAGCTCAAATGAGAGCGGAAACCCAGTTTGGAGCACACAAATTTCGGGTGTCACCTCTGTTAATTTTCTAAATTCTAAACGCGTCCCGGGAGGACATAATTGGTACCGCTCATCTATAGGCGACTATAAGCGTTATTCATTTGAAAAAGGCAAAGATGATGTAGTACTTTTTGGCTTTGAAAGCACTACGCAACATCAAGCCACCGAAAATCCATACGCCGATGTGAAGTTTACTGAAATCAAGTCAAAGTGCTTTCCCGAATCCATTGAAGACGCAGCAGTGGGTGTTGAGCAACAGTTTGAAATAACCTTCAGCGATGTTTTTGAAAATGTCAGCAGTGCACTACTTATTGTCGATTTTGGTGATGGAACAACAGCAGAGTTTCCAAAGGATAGTGTAGGCGATATCATCACAGAAATAGTTACTCATGTATACGAAATGAAAGTCGATGGCGTTGCAAAGTTCATGTTGTATGATACCACAAGGTCTGAGAAGGAATTGATAGCACAGCTAAATGTGCCTGTTGGAGTACCCAATGAAATAACGATAACTGCAAGCCCGAATCCTACTAAAATTACAGAAGAGGTAAGCTTTTCAATTTCAGAAAAGAATGCTGGCTACACCTACAATTGGTCACTAGGTGACGGTACGACAAACAATAAACTAGGGCTTACAGAGCTAACACACACCTATGAGAAATTCGGATCACTTACAGTCAGTGTTGCAGTCTATGATGAGTTGGATGAACATATTGGCACTGCAAAGTTGATTATGACAGTGGAGGAGCCTAGTACGCTATCGGGAAAATGGCAATTTCTCGGTACAACTTACACAGACTTCGGTATCACTTATCGTGGGGTTTCAACAATAACTTTCTACGCCGAAGGTATTTGCGTAATGAGTGTGGGCATCCAATCAACAACAACCTTGTCGATGGAAGATACCCCCTGTACATATGTATTTGACGGGGAAACATCAAAAGGAACCATAAAGTTTAAAAATCAAGAAACCGGAGCAAATGAAGCATTTGCTTTTACCATCAGCGGCAATAGTTTGTTCATGGTCGGAATAGAATATAAAAAAACACAATAGAATAGATGAAAATAACTTTAAGCAATTCGATACACAAAGTAAAGGATAGGATATGAATAATATAATCACAAACATCTCGCAGTTTTTGGATAACATAATGTCCAATATAAAAGCCATGGGCTACAGCATATATGTAGTGCTTGCAGTAATCTTATTGCTATTGCTTTTCATGCTGATATCCAGGAAACACAAATGGCTTCTATGGATTCTATTCATTATAACCGCAGCACTCAGCGCATACATGCTCTACTATGTGATAATGGGCGATCAAATACTGCTATTCATCCAAGCCCACAAGTTTCTAAATTCTTTCAACAATCTGTTCTTAATTATCGCCGGCGCATTGTTCTTACTGGTGATTGTACTTATCGCGATTATTTCATTGATTCTGGGGAAGAAGAAAGCATAGATGTAGTTTTTTTAAGATATTGTGTGATTCAAAATAGTAAAATTGATGTCAGAAGATAAGCTAAACAACCTATTTCCGGACGACAAAAAAATTCTTAATTACTAAACAAACTACTTTATTATAATTTTTAAAGAGAGGTAACAATGAATATACAAATTAAAATAGGCAGTATGGAATATTTAAACGACTGTGAAGAAGCGCTTCACAATTCTGAATTAGGAAAACAGTATTTTGAGAAAGAAGGTAGTGCAGAAAAAGCAGTACTGGAAGGAATAAACAGCGGAAATCTATATGTTGCCTTGGAAAATGACCAATGTATCGGTTTTATATACTACCTACCAGATGGTGCTTTTCATTCCTTTGTTTGTCTTCATCTAATCGCTGTAAAACATGAGCACAGGGGAAAGGGTGTCGGCAAGATAATGCTTAAGTATGTTGAGGAGATAGCCTTCAAAGCCAATGACAAGATATTCCTGGTCGTATCAGATTTCAATCCCAGCGGAAAAATATTTTACGAGAAACTAGGCTATAAACAGGTGGGATTAATCCCGAGCCTTTATAGAGAAGGAATAAATGAGTATTTAATGATGAAGGCGTATAATCAGAAAGCCTGATTCTGTCAGTGTAGGAGAACCGAAGCGAACAATTAACGCAAATAGTAAAAAGACAAATACACAATACAAATCTAAACTCTTAAGAATATTTTATGAGTTTTTCTATGAACTTCAATAATTTTTGTCACAAAACACCTTTTATTATCGTATTATAAGTGAATACTAGTTTTCATAAAAGAAAAAGGATGTGAACATGGAAAAAACTGAGATGACTTATGATTTCACGACCGATAGCGAACAGAAGCTTGAAGCAATAATGAAAAAGTACGGCCCTGCACTTTTAAGATACTGCCACAGTATTCTTTGTAATTACCACGATGCACAGGATGCTCTTCAGGCAACTTTCATAAAGGCATATTATAAGAAGGCATCTTTCAAAGAAGGTTCAGCACTATCTCCATGGTTGTACAGAATCGCTTATACAACTTCCATGGATATTCTACGAAAGAGAAAGTTTGCCACGTTTTTTCCCTCTGTTGGGTTGCAAGAAAAGGAATGCCAAGATTACATCCCCGAAAAAATATTATCAGCACTTTTGAAGCTTTCAGGCGCAGACCGTGCTTTGGTTTACGGCAGAATAATGGAAGAACGTTCTTATGATGAATTGGCACTAATCCACAAAATAAGTGCTACAGCGCTCCGCAAGAGATACGAACGAGCGCGAAAAAAGTTGGCTGGAGCATTAAAAGAAGACTACCCCTATTACACCAAAACGGAGGAAACATAATGAATAAGAATAGTGATGATAAGATTATATACGATATGTATAATAAAATAGATACACCTGATTATGACGTTTCCAAAGAGGTTTTGGAGAAAATTAGCCCTAAATATCACTCAAAAGTTGTTTTAAAAAGAATACTAATTGTGAGTATTATTATTTGTCTATGTGTAGTAGCACTAGGAGCAGCAAGGCTTTTGGGATGGCAGAATTTTAACTTATACGGAGAAAAGACTGGAAGCGGCTCTCCCATAGGACCTGCGATTACTCCAGTTCCCGGGCATGAAGACGACAGCCTTATCCCCATTCATGAAACTCCACCATATGAAAATCCTGAAATCATAGAATATAACAATCAATTTTCACTTGAGCATGCAGATGATGAAGTAAGAATAATCATGATTGATCATGGTAACGGCGGATATGGAAGCGGAAGCGATTCGGGTATAAGAACAGATGACTTTTCTACAATCACCGATATTATGAGAATCAATAAAAGTCCTCTCAAACTACCCAGTTATATTCCTGAAGGATATTCGTTTGCAAGAGGAAACGTTGACTTTTACATAGACGAAGACAGTCCTCCAGAATTAATTTTCACTGAAGAAAAGTATGGTCATGTATATTTTATTTATAAGTTGCAGGAAGGTTATAAAGAAAATATCTATTTCCTAAAAACAACCTATACAAATAAAAAAGGGAATAGAATTGATTGCTTTTCAATAATTACATCAACTACTGTAGATAATACTGAATATCAAGCTTCTGAAATTGCAGTAACTAAAAGCATTGAAATATCAACTTTTGATTACGGCATCTGGATTTACGACAAACAAAAAACATACAATCTAAATACTATTATTCTACATAAAAAAATACCTCAAATAGATTCCATAGATTTATCAAATAGTGTACTCACTTCAATACATCTTAAAAATAGCTCTGTACAAGAAATGGAATTCGAAAATATGATGTTAATTTCTGTAGATTGCATCATAAGCTCAGATACGCTTGATGTAGAGGAACTAATTAAAGTGGCTGAGAGTATAAACTGATTTAAGTATAAATAAAGTGCACAGAAAACGCCTCATGATTTACATAATGCATTCATAGATGAAGTCGCGCAAGCTCTTGCTTTTAACGTCACTAAAGTTCCCAACGATTGCAATCCTCATATCGTAGTTGGAAAACTTCTGCAAGACTTCTCCTGCATAGCCTGTCTTCAAGTCAAGGAAATCCTTACCCAACGTTTGTTCGCAGACAATCAAGCTCTCACAGTAATTGTACCTTGCGTTCGCCATCAGGTCGAGTACGTCTTGCAAGCCATTGATCGTTTCATCTTTATCAATAATTGCAACAGATTTGTTGTTTCTTTTTTCAAATTTCATTGGATATCTTTCTCCTTTTCTTATTTTATATATTGCGCCTATTATATAGCGAGTGTTCTTTGTTGTAAAGACAATACAAAAAAACACCCCTCCGATTAAGAGGGGTGTGAAATTCTCTTTATTATTCACACCAGATCACTCAAGCACCTTAATCCTAAGCACATCACCTGACCACTTAAAATACTCTATCTCACATG
>JAGLOK010000164.1 GCA_023139005.1 Clostridiales bacterium
AACTGATTTAAGATAATCCTCGATATCTATCGTCTTATACCCACTTGGCACTCTTAACTCAAATTGTTCTTTCTTTTCTTCAGTATTCCAGCTTTTACTTCCTCCTCCACCTACACCTTTGTCAATATTTAGTCTCTGTTCCATATCCTCTAAATATGCGATATCTAGTACATAATCAATTGCTCTTTCTAGTTTTGGTGCTTTACCAGTATCAACTGCATATGAAATTCTTCGCAAAATATCGCTTTTATCACCACTAATCTTTTCAAGTGATACAAATTCTTTAATGGTTTTCATTATTAACTTCTTCTTATCTGTAGAAGATCTCTTAGTTGAGGATATCATTTTCGGGAAATTCTTCACAAGATTCTCTATACTATCTTTTTCATCTTTATCGAGCTTGTTTGAAGACTTCTCTAATTGAGAAAGAATTGCTTGAACCAAGCTGTCTACATTCTTTTCCATATCTGCTGCAAATTCTTGTATCTTTTGATCATTGGCAATCTCTTCATCAAATTCTACTTTTTTAATACCATTATTTGTATTGTAATATTTACCATGCAAATAGTAAAGCAATTTCTCACTATCACCTGCAAGTTTATAGATGTTTTCAATATTTCGCCACTTCTTGCCTTCACTATCTTTGACCTTCTTAAATTTCGAAAAACTACTAGGAACAATTTCTATCCCTAATCGACTTTTATACCGCTCCCACAGCAATCGATCGACTCTCAATTGCCTCTTCTTTTTTTGCAAAGCATCATATCTATCTTTTTGTTTCACCGTCTGCTGGTCATTGAAAGGACTATTGCTCTTCTTTATTGCTCCATGAATATCTTCACGTCTCTTTAAGCTACTAGTATATATTCTGATTTTGTGATTACAGTTCGGGTGAATGTTTGCATATCCACTTTTGAATGCAGTATCAAAAAGCGAGGGGAACCGTTTATCCTTCCCTGATACAGAGTACACTCTACCCTGATACATTTGGCAAATTTTACACGTTGGGCTATGTGAACTCATCTGCACTAGGTCAATTCCAGTTTCCATTGCATATCTTGCCATTGACATGTTTTGAGATTCATTTTTTGCAGTCTTTATAATATGCTTCACATTATCTTCGATCTTTGTAATATTCTTATTTGTTTTGATGTCTTCTGCAAGTCTTTCTTTGAGAAACTTCATTTGAATTCCTACATCAATCTCTAGTGATTCAATCTCTTTTGCAATCTTACGAATGCTTTGTTTAACCTGCTTTCGGAATTTATAGTTTGCAGTCTTCAAAGCCATTGATGTCTGATCAATCAGCGTATTCACCTCTTGCACATGTCTCTTTGTTGATCGTGACATCGTATCATCAATTTCTTTTTTGTTCTTCAAGAATTCTTTTACCGAAAACTCTTTTGCCTTGTTGGCTTTTTGCTTTACTGCTTTTGTAGCACGTTCTAACCCTTCTTCATAAACCTTAGGAATCAATTCCTTGACTATGGTATCCGCTACACGATTAAGCTCAACATTTTGTATAGCCAACATCTTATCAATACCCTTTTGGTATGTTTTCATATTTTTATTGTATGGTTCTTTTTCTAAGAACTTAATAAATCTACTTATCAATTTCTCATATTCTCTAACCATCTTATTAATTAATTGTTGTGTGTTAGACATAACATCTCCAATACAAACATCATCACCTTGTGTACTATACAGTTACTCTTTACAATAAGTTTTCATCTAGTCCTCAAATTCAGTAGACAGTGATACTGGCATATCCGCTATTTCCTCATTCGCAATCTCCCCGACCTCTGCATCGGCCATCTCCCCGCTCAATCCATCGTATTCCATCAGCCCACGTTTGATGGACATGGTGGCGCGGCCTCCGGTGCGTACAGCAAGGATATCCGCTTCTTCTTTGGGATCATTGGGCAATCCATCTTGCCATATGATTGAGATGTCCTCAGCCGCTACCTTTGTATGCCCGATCTGCGACGCCGTTGCGATGGCGCGCTTGAATCCTGCATCAAATTGGTTACGCACACGTGCCACTTTTGCAAGCACATTGATGTAGAGCTTTTGCAGTGCTGCACCACTGGGTACTGTACCTGTCTTGAGCTCTGTGTCAAATATCGCAGCGCCCATCTCGCTAATGACGCACAAATAGTTTAAAAGCTTTTCAATCTGCTTAAAATTCGCCTCCAAGTTTGCATTCCATGTGATGTACTCAAGCGGCGGCTCATCGACATTGTTGCGCGCATAGAAATTCCCTGCATTAAATGCATATCCTCCCGAACCGTCCGGCTCCAACGCAGCAGTGGTTCCCGATACCGTGGGGCTTGCAAACACATCCAATATCTTGGATACCTGCGCAGTGCGCACTTCAAGCTCTGATACAATCGAGTCCACGTCCATGTAGTCATCGATTCCGTATACGCTGTCACTGGTCAATAGGTTATGAATCGGTATCACTGCAAAGTCTGTGAGTCCCGTTTCCATTTCGCCACTGTCCTCGAGCATTGCCCGTATCGTATAGCTTCCATAGCCGCCCACATTATCCAGTTCATACTTCATCGCGCGGTAGCTGCCCTTGCTGTGCACTGTTGCTCTCAGGCATGTGATGTCGCGACCTTTCAATGTGTCTTTATGTGTCCACGCCAGTACATAGTGCGCTATTTTCTTTCTGTCATCCGGGTCCACGATGATATACAAATACTCGGGGCTGGATATCGCGATCTTCCCTTTACCGTCTTCCACGTCCACCTTGAATACTGCGCTTCCGTAGCGCGAGCAGTCGATTGCACCTTCATAACCGATCCCGAACAAATCCGAGTTTGCAACAATCGCATCGACCGCTTTTTGCTTATTGTCCTTATTCGCTTTGACTATCGGTCGCTCCAGAAACAACAAGTCCGCAGTTTTCAAGCTCATCTTCTTCTGGAAGTTTAGTACAATGGGATACGATATGATGGTGCTCACGTTTCCCACCACCTTTTCGATGCGCCGTAGCTGTTCGCTGTACACATCTTGGTGGTTGTTGTCGAATATCTTCTTGTTCTGCGCGTAGCGCGTTAGGCGCTCGCGTTCCTGTGTGGGGGGGAAGGGTTGGTTTCGATTTAAGAAATCTAAATTAAATAGCATAAATATATTTCCTTTCATAGCGCGCACAGTGCGCGGGATTTTCGTGCTGATGCACGGGGTGTTTCGTCCTGCCGGACGGGTTCGTCCGCGTCAT
>JAGLOK010000165.1 GCA_023139005.1 Clostridiales bacterium
TTGGAGCGGGTGATGGGAATCGGACTTGTCCGAATGTTTGCTTGCAAACATGGGGCTGAGAATCTTTATATAAGATTCGATGCCGATTCCCATCACCCGAGCAGTACAAATAATCACTATATAATAATAATTTTAAGAGAAAATTAAAAATTGCTATTTTTACTATTGACAAATTAAATCCCATCACTTACAATTAACCCAAGAACATATGAACAGACGTTCAGACGTGTAATCGAAGGAATCATTATGACAAAAGATTTAATAAACACCCATAAAGATGATGATAAGCTAAAAAGAATTGCAGAATTCTTTAAAGTACTTGGCGATGGTGGGAGATTGAGCATACTATACACACTTGCAAATGAAGAACTATGCGTAAATGGTATAGCAGAAAAAACAGGCTTAAGCCCATCGCTTGTTTCACACCAACTACGTGTCCTAAGACAAAGCCATCTTGTGAAATACGAGCGTCAAGGCAAGAAAAGCATATACAAGCTTGATGATGAGCATGTAGCGGAGATGATAGAGACAGCATATGGACATCTACAACACAGAGGTGAGATCTAGTGCAAGATATGTTTACCAAAAGCAAATGGTTTAAAGGTAATCTTCATACACATACTACACTCTCTGATGGTATCAAAACACCTGCTGAGGCTATCCAATTGTACAGAGAAAATGGGTATGATTTTTTATCCATTACAGATCATATGATATATTCACCAAACAGCAACTCAGAAAACATGCTTCTTTTATCAGGCATTGAGTGTACCAGTGGAGACTATCGAGAGAATAAATCATGCCATATTACAGGTGTTGGAATGACAGAGCATGTAAAAATCCCTGAGGGTACAATGCCAAATGAAATAATTTCAATACTGAAAAAGGCAAATGGTTTTGCAACTGTCGCACATCCGTATTGGTTTCATATAACAACCGATGATCTATTAAACTTCAGAGGATATGATGCAATCGAAGTCTACAATGATGTAGCACAAGTATGTGCAGACAAAGGATATAGTGACACACTGATTGAACCCTTGGTAGATGCGGGAAGATTTCCATTGCTGACCGCAGTAGATGATACGCATTTTTATGACAAAGATGGACTTTATGGATATATCATGGTCAATGCAGATGCATTGGATCATGAAACAATAATGCAGGCAATTTTTTCAGGTAGTTTTTATGCAAGTACCGGATTTGAGTTCAAGCAAATCATAATAGATGATAGCAAGGTTATCGTGACATTTGATGATCCAGCAGCCAAAGTCATTTTTTATGGCAACTGTGTATATGCAAACCCGGTTGTATTAGATGGTGAAATGAAAACTGCAACGTATACACTTCAAAAAGATGATAAGACGATTAGAATATATGCTGAAAATGAAAACGGTGACAAAGCATATTCGCAGATAATTAAGTTATAGATATTGATAGAAAGGAGTGCTAAGTGGAAGTTGCTGCGGTAATATTTGATCTTGATAATACTTTGAGTGATAGAAGAAAAGCATTCAAAAAGTGGACACAGAGATTTATAGAAGAATTTTTGGTCGATGACCTAAACAATGGTGATATTCAAACGATTACAAAGCTATTAATCAACCACGACAAAGATGGCTATACAAGTAAATATATTTTTTATGACAATATTGAAGATGAAATTCCATGGAAGCATAGGCTTAATAGAGATGAGTTTGTAGAATATTTTTATAGAGAATCTCCAAAGCATGCAACTGCTGCCAAAGGGATGATGTGTACTTTGGATTTTATAAAAACAAAGAAAATACCTATGGGAATAATAACAACAGGCTCTAAATTAATGCAGAACAGGAAAATTGATGTTTTAAAAATAAGAGATTACTTTGATGTAATACTCATTTCAGGACAAATGGGAATAGATAAACCCGAACCTGAAATATTCAATATAGCCTGCAATGAACTTCATGTACAAAAGGAAAGTACATTATATGTAGGAGACAATATTAGAAAGGATGTATGGGGTTCATACAATGCAGGACTAATACCAGTTTGGAAAAAGGGATATTTTGAAAAAGACAGTGAGGGACTGCCACCAAATACTATTAGCATTCATCAAATCGATGAATTGATAAATATAATAAATAATTAATAGTACAAAATTTAAGGAGAATCAAAATGATCAAAGAGTTTTTACAATCACTGTACACCCTTGCAATCGATATGGGGTATTACATGATGATTGGTCTTGCACTGGTTGCAATACTAAATATTTTCATGAAAAAGCAATGGATAGCAAAACACTTGGGAGGATCAAGTATATGGGCGTGTATCAAGGCCTCCATATTTGGAGTACCCTTACCGTTATGTTCTTGTGGCGTTGTTCCGACAGGACTGTATCTAATTGATAAAGGCGCATCAAAGGCTTCTACAGTATCATTTCTTATCTCCACACCACAAACAGGTGTTGACTCGATTATTGCGACATATGGGCTTATGGGACCTTTGTTTGCCATTTATCGACCGATTGCAGCTTTTGTTTCCGGTGTAATTGGCGGGATTGCAGTCACAGTATTCGGGAAAAAAGAAAAGACAGAAGAGATAGAGGATGTTCCTCAGGTTGTAGAGCAAGAGACCCAGAAACCAATAAAGCAAAGAACGATCAATTCAATCAAATATGCATTTGGTGAGTTTGTTGAAGATATCAGCTTTCATTTTGTAATCGGCTTAGTTGTCGCTGCATTGATTTCAATACTAATGCCGACAGACTTTCTTATATCCATTGGTCTAGGTAGTGGAATTGCTTCGATGTTACTCATGATCGCGATTGGAGCTCCGATGTACATTTGCTCAACATCATCCATACCCATTGCAATTATGTTAATGGCAAAAGGACTTTCTCCGGGTGCTGCATTTGTATTTTTATTTATGGGTCCATTTACAAACGCCGCGTCGTTGATTATGATATCTAAAAAATTTGGGAAAAGAACAACAGCTATATATTTCCTTTCAGCAGCTGTCGCATCAATTGGCTTTGGGCTAATACTTGACTATATCGTAAATACATATAACATATCCTTTGCATATCTTACACAGAACTTACATGAGATGAGTTTTAGTTGGTGGCAAATAGGTATTGCTTGTATTTTCCTAGCAATCGTTCTGTACTATCTAATCAAAAAAAGCATCGATTTCATTCGAAAAATGAAGGCTAGAAGAATAGAAATAATTAATCCAGCCCAAACATTTCGTGTTGAAGGAATGGATTGTGGAGGCTGTGCTTCAGGGCTTGAATCAGCATTACGCCAAGAAAGTGATGTTGACAATGCAGAAGTAAATTTTGAAGAGAAGCAGTTGAAAGTTTGGGGCAATATTGATTCAGATGAGGTGAAGAAGATAATAAAAGCACAAGGGTATTCAATAACATAAAAACGAAATATATAAAAGAGATGCGATAGCAACTTGAGCAAAATCGATAAAATACTTATCTTCTATTACATTGCTTTTATGATAACCAAGATATATAATTATAGGCAGTTACATACATATATAATAATTTAAGAGGTGTTTATATGAAGACAAAGTGTGCTCAGTGTGGGAAGAAATCAAAAAAGAATCACAAGTTTTGTGTTGAATGCGGAACATTGCTTCCTGAAGAAATAATCGCACCAGAACTCGTGAAGTGCAGTGGTTGTGGAGATTCGATTAGTGCATCGATTAAGTTCTGTAATAAATGTGGAGTCCAACTTTCAGGAGAAGAAGAACATATCAAAAAGGGAAAAAGAAACAAACCGTTGAGAAGAAAAATTACAGGAATTGCTCTACTTTCATTATTGATACTCATAGTACTCACCATTGGTGTATACATAGGAGCGGGATTTCTATTCAAACATGAAATTGTTGAAATAGAAG
>JAGLOK010000166.1 GCA_023139005.1 Clostridiales bacterium
TTATAAGGACTCATCTCTTCGTTTGAGTGGATATTTTAACGATGAAAATGAAGAAGCAGAGTTCACTAACGCTGCCATGTATACAGATATTATTCGGCGCACTATATCAATTGTAGAAGAAAATAACGGTAGTGCAATTTCAACATTCACAATTACTCATGGTGAAGATGGAAAAGCAAAGTTCTACTTTTCTACAGATAATGAGAAAATCAAACAGGTTCGCCTGGAGCGCTGGCTGAAGAACATGCTAATTCCATCAGAGTATTACAAATCCGGTGATGATTTCTATTCTCATATAAAAGAATCTATTAAAAACAGTAAAGATGAAGAAGATCCATACTATGGCTATGAATACTATGAAGGAATTACCGATAAAGAAATTAAAGATATTTTAGCACAAGAAGTGTACTTGTTTTTAAGAGATCGCTATAAGATTCCTGGAGATGTATCTTATGATGAAGCATTCAAGGTACTATCAGTATGGCAGGAAGCACAGTTATCATCCTATCGAAGCTATACACCTGTGCTCATATCAGACGATGTCAACATGGATACAGTAGCAGCCATTGAGATGCGTAAGATCGATTTGTATGGCATGGAGATACGTGAAAACAACATTCGCATCTATCCCAAGAATGAATTGGCAGCACACATTGTAGGCTATATGGGAAGAATATTGGATGAAAGTACTGTCATGGAAAAAGTGGATATTGGATATTCAAGAGAGGATCTTATTGGGATATCGGGGATTGAAGCGACCATGGAAGGAGAGCTTACTCCCAATTTATCATCCAGAACAGGAATGCGTATTGTTGAAGTCAACTCACGTGGTAAGATTGTCGCACAAAAAGGGATAATCTCACCGATTGATGGCAATGATGTAATACTGACAATTGATATTAACATGCAAAAAAAGCTAGAAGAAGCATTGGCACAAAACATAATGGAAGTGCAATCCACTCAACGAGAAAAATATCAGAGAAATGAAGAAGATTATCTTCAAGAGATGAAAACTTTAGGTAGAATATCTATAAACACCGCAGAAGTTGGTGCAGCGGTAGTCTTTAGTGTACAGTCCGGTGCAATCCTTGCGATGGCATCATATCCTTCGTTTGATCCTAATATTTTTGCAGGTGGTCTTACAGAGGCGGAGTATGACACGATGAAGTACGATGAGAGAAATCCGCTTTTTAATAAAGCCATTGCAGCACGTGCAGCACCCGGTTCCATTTTTAAGATGGTTACAGCTGTAGCGGGCCTTATGGAAGGGAAAATTGAAACAGAAACATTAATTTCTGATGAAGGACCTTGGCCATATGATATTGAGTCTGGTACAGCACCCGCATGCTGGATAGGCAAGAATTACCACTTGCACTCAAATCAGAATCTGACTACAGCAATCAAAAACTCCTGTAACTACTATTTCTTTACTGTTGCAAAGGCTTTAGGTATTGATCTGTTGAATAAGTGGGCAGATCTTCTAGGTCTTTCATCAGAGACCAATGTAGAATTACAGGGAGAGATGGCAGGACAAGTTGCCAATCCTGACTCGCTTTATGTCCCTACACAGTCACCTAGTGGAACCAGTAAGGTGGTTTACAATTCAATTCGAAAACTAATTGTTGATAAATGCAAAGATCCCAAAGTTAACATTGAGCACGAAGATGAAGTATATGATAAAGCAGTACTGGATCTGATGTTGCTAGCAAGAAGTACCACTGATCATGGTCCTGATATTCGTGGCATATTGAAAAATGATATCGGTTTAACGCAATTTCAGATTAATAACGTACCCTACCAAAAACTGGACTTGAGTATCAATGCTGATCTATTGGCGCTCGAGTGGACACCGATCAAAACCATCTTAACAGGTATCGGGCAGTCTGTAACATTACTGACGCCCATTGCAGTTGCAAGGTATGTAGCAGCCATTGTTAATGGTGGTAACGTGTATGAAGCACGACTGGTTAAATCCATTGTCTCTCCCGATGGACAGATAATTGAAGAAATCAGACCGCAACTCATTCGAACACTGGACATTCCTCAGGAGTACACAGATTCTATCAAGGCAGGCATGAAGAGCGTTGTGTCCCTCGAGGATGGGGGTACTGCAGCGAAATACTTTGCAGATTTCAAATATAAGGATGATATCGGTGGTAAGACAGGTACTGCGCAGGTATCGCAGATTGACCTAGAAAACAATGCGTGGTTTGTTTCCTTTGCACCCTACGAGCAGCCTGAAATTGTAGTGGTTGTATTTATCCCCCATGGATATTCAGGAGGTACAGCAGCCTATACTGCAAAGGAGATTATGGAGTTTTATCTCGATCGAAAGTTAGTTGAAGTTGCGCCTGCTGTTATCCCTGCTGCAAACGATTTGACGCAATAGTAGAAAGTAGCTTTGTTAGACATAAAGGAATGATATGGAATTTGAAAAAAGAAGAAAAATAGCCATCGACTATTGGCTCATTGCTATAGTATTTGTGTTGATGATTTTTGGTATATTCATGCTAGCCAACGCAACAGGAAAGCCAGAGGTTGAAGAGGGCGCAAACTGGCTACAGTATTTTTCGGAGATGAATAAATTTTTCATTGGAAGACACGCATTATGGTTTGGTCTAGGTTGTGTACTTGCGATTATAGTTGCATTTTTTGACTATAAAATCTATGGTGAACTATATATATTCATATATGGTCTTGCATTGATTATGCTTCTATCGGTTGTAATATTCGGAGAGGACGTTATGGGACAGAAGCGATTAGAGATAGGACCTATAGAAGTTCAGCCCTCAGAGGTTGCAAAGATTGCACTAATCATAACACTGGCTTGGGATTTATCCAAAAGAGAAAAAGGCATACAAAAAATACGGGATTTACTCTTTTTGCTATTGAAAGTACTAATCCCATTAGGATTGATACTGATGCAACCCGATCTAGGCACTGCGTTGGTATATGTATTCATAACAGTTGTTATGTTGGTTGCATCCAATACGAAGGGCATTTTGTTGGGAGGATTAACAGTTTCAAGTGTCATTGCTATAGTTCCGATTTGGCAGTTGTTCTTAGAAGATGAGCAGAAGACAAGAATACTTACTTTTCTTGATCCGTCAATGGATCCTTTGGGAAGTGGATACAATGTAATTCACTCAAAGACAGCCATCGGCTCAGGGCAGATGTTGGGTAAAGGGTTCTTTAACCCCAGTGCACTGTCACAACTTAACTATATCCCCGTTCAGAAAAGCGACTTTATTTTTGCGGTAACTGGAGAGACGGTAGGTTTCTGGTGGTCTGCTATAATCATATTAGTATTTGCAGCACTAATTATACGAATGATGATGCTTGCGATGCGTACACAAGATAAATTCGGATCCTACTTGATTATCGGAGTTGCTGCGATGATGTTTTTCCACATTTTCGAAAATATCGGAATGTCAATTGGTCTGATGCCTGTTACAGGCATTCCGCTACCGTTTTTCTCATACGGTGGTAGCTCAATGTGGGCCAATATGATTGGCATTGGTGTTGTTCAGGGTGTATACTTACGGCACAAGCGAAGGAGAACGTAGCGAATATGAATATAGCACTCATTGCCCATGACAAGAAGAAGAAGGATATTATTAATTTTTCAATTGCATACAGAGATATACTCAAAAAACATCATCTATGTGCAACTGGAACGACGGGTAAATTAATAGCAGAAGAAACAGGACTTGATGTACATAGATTTTTGTCAGGACCATTGGGGGGCGACCAACAGATAGGAGCAAGGGTAGCATACAATAAAATTGACTTAGTGATATTCTTTCGAGATCCTTTAACTGCGCAACCTCATGAACCTGATATTTCAGCACTTATGAGATTGTGTGATGTGCACAACATACCACTTGCTACAAATCTTGCATCAGGAGAAGCTCTCATAAAATCACTTCAAAATGGAAGCCTTGACTGGAGACTTATAATCAATCCTCCGGTTGAAGCGGACAAGGCATTCTAATGAGAGATATAGATATTGCAAAAGAGCAATTAAAAAACAATGAATATACTCTAGTTATTGCAAAAAACAGTAGTATAATATATAATTCTAAAAACATAGGTATATATCCAATATATGATGCAGCAACAAGTAAAGATATTGATACAAAAGACTCATCTGTTGCAGACAAAGTAACAGGTAAGGGAGCAGCTCTTCTTTGTGCATATGCTAGGATAAAATGTTTATATACAGGCTTAATATCACGTTCTGCACTCAAAGTGCTAGAAGATAATGGTATTGAAGTGTCATATGATAAGCTTGTAGAATATATTAAAAACAGAACAGGTGACGGGAGATGTCCAGTTGAATCTATGTCAGATAGTATAGAAAAACCTGAAGATTTACTTAAACCTGTTAAAGAGTTTTTAGTAAAAACAGGAATGATATAATGTATACGATTGTAGTAATTGACGGTAAAGGCGGAGGCTTAGGCTCAGCCATTACAAAGAAGATATCATCAATGAAGGAAGATGTTAAAATCTATGCTTTGGGAACGAATTCCCATGCAACTGTCAATATGATAAAAAACGGAGCCGATGATGGAGCAAGCGGTGAGAATGCAATTTGTTATATGGTACAAAATGCAGATCTTATTATAGGTCCCATAGCAATAGTTGTAGCAGGTGCGATGATGGGTGAGATAACACCTAAGATGGCTCAAGCCATAGCAAGTTCAAATGCTCAAAAGCTTCTGCTGCCGATGCAGAAATGCGGTTTGTCAGTTTTAGGAGTTAATCATATGACAATGGCTCAAATGCTAGACTTAATACCGGAAGAAATTAAGAAGAAAATTTAGTAACAAAAAATAAAATGAATGAAATTAGCCACGAAGGCATTTTGCTCCACGAAGGAGTATTAATGTATTTCGTGGTTTTTAATTTTAAGGAGAGAAATATGATACAAAAAAGAAGCACAAGACACATGATAATAGCAGCAGTAATGACAGCAGTTGGAATAGTTTTGCCAATAGCGTTCCACTCAATACCTGATGCAGGTAAGATATTTTTACCAATGCATCTACCTGTCATGATTGCGGCTATGTTTTTACCATGGACATGGGCTGCAGCAGTTGGATTACTTACCCCAATACTTTCAACCTTCTTAACAGGAATGCCTCCGCTTGCTCCTTTCCCAATGGCAATAATTATGCCATTTGAGCTTGCAACATATGCGATTATTATATCATTGTTAAGAAAAAAATTAGTAAGCACAGATAAATGGTATTCACCATTGTTTGCAGTAATACCCGCCATGATCGCAGGACGAATAGTCGCAGGTGGAGTGTTATTTGCATTGCTAAAAATATATCTACCAATGAAAATTTCACCAATTATTTTTGTTTTGGGAGGTATTACTACAGGCATACCGGGCATAATCATACAGATAATTATAGTTCCTATCCTATATCATGTTTTAGCAAGGAACTTGAAGTGGTATAACAAATCTTAAATAAACTATTGACTCTCACACGATGTTAGGCATTATACTGATAGTATAATTCGAATTATAAAAGAAAATCTTAAAACAAGGAGCTCAATTCATGTTCAAAATTGGAGATTTCTCAAAGCTTATTCGAGTGTCTGTACGAATGCTTCGTTATTATGATGAAGTGGGATTGTTTCACCCAATTAGGGTAGATAGCTTTACAGGATACAGATATTATTCAGCCAATCAAATAGAGCAGTTAAATTTGATTGTTCCTCTGCGAGATTTTGGATTCAATGTAGCAGACATTGCTATATTGATTGCAGAAACATCTAAAAAAAGACAAAAAGAGATGCTGTTTGAAAAAAGCAAAGAAATTGAAAATGAAATACTAAAGCAACAATTAGTGCTTAAAAGAATTGACTCCGCCATTAAAAATTTGGATAAGGAGAAAATTAATATGAGTTATAATGTCAAAATGAAAAAAGTACCATCATACAAAGTAATATCTCTTAGACAGGTAATCCCTGCATATGAAAAAGAGGGGATGTTGTGGGAGAAACTCGGTACATTTATGAAAGAAAAAGGAATTTCTAGCACAGGATTTTGCTATGCCACCTACTACGATGAAGGATACAAGGAAGGTGAAGTCGACGTTGAAGTGGTTATGGAGGTAAAAGAGCTTCTTCAAAATGAAGAAGGTTTTGTATTCAAACAAACAGAACCCATTATACAAGCAGCATATGTTTTAGTTCCTGGTGATTTTTCAAACATCGCATCTGCATTTGTTTTCTTAGCAAAGTGGATTGAAGAAAATGGTTATGAGGTTTGTGGATTGGATCGTCAAATACCCATCAAAGGTCCCTGGAATGAAGAAAATCCGGAGGATTATCTCAATGAGATACAGATTCCTGTTGTGAAGGAATAGATATCTTTTTACTTCATAATCTATGATCTAGAATTAGAGAAAAGGTCTTCCTGTACCGTAGGAAGACCTTTTTTGCTATATGCTTTTCAACAGGTTTTCGATTTCAACAAGCGCTCCTGATGCCATTTTTTTGCACTCTCCCCACACGGTTGCATTCTGCTGATTTTCATAGAGTAAACCTCCGATTGATATTTGAGCTCAATATCAATGTATCATATCCAGTTACTGGAGAGTCAAGTTCTTTTTTATTGACCAACTGCACAATAGATGCGATAATTAGTTTTATGGAAAAAAACACAATCAGAAAGATTTTAACAGAAGTGCAGAAGCCAGCAAGATACACAGGCGGAGAGCTGGGTTCTATTATGAAAAGCACAGATAATCTGGATATACGTTTTGGCATTTGTTTTCCGGATGTTTATGAAGTAGGTATGTCTCATTTAGGGATACGAATACTTTATGATGTCCTAAACAGGCGCGATGATACATGGTGCGAA
>JAGLOK010000167.1 GCA_023139005.1 Clostridiales bacterium
AAAGCGGGCATCAGAAACATCATTCTGGTACACACCACAGGAATGTTCTCACGCTTTAAAAGCGCATCTGCAGAGTATATCGCCATTGAACAATCCATACTGGATGAAAATAGCGATATGAATATTACCATACTGCGTCCTACCATGATCTATGGCAGCAAGAAAGACAGAAACATGTACAAGCTGATTGATTACTTGAATACACATCGATTCTTCCCCATATTCGGAAATGGCAAAAACCTAATGCAACCTGTTCATGCAGGGGATTTAGGCGATGCATACTATGATGTAATAGATAACTGGGAAACCACAAAAAATAAGCAATATAACCTTGCGGGTAAATATCCGATTGAATATATCGAACTTATACGCACTGTAGAGGACGCTTTAGGAAAAAAAGTATACAATGTAAAAGTTCCTATATGGTTTTCTCTATTTGCTGCTGTAGTATATAATAAAATCTCCAAAGGTGCACTCATCTCAGTAGAACAAGTGCAACGCATGATGGAGGACAAAAACTTTTCCTATGTAGATGCTACACGCGACTTTGGCTACAGGCCACATACATTCTCAGACGGAATACAAAAAGAAGTTGAACAATATCTAGAAGAATATTCTAATGAAATATGAATTATATAAACAATTTGGGTTATGCTACAATCATGGTGATTTTTCATCTCTGATTGCTAAGCTGCACACAGATTGTATCTATCAAAGCTTTGACTTTCTATATGTCCTCAATGGAAACAAAAAAGTCATCGAGGAACTGGAGAAACAGTCAAGATATAAACAAACAGTAAATGATAATGAGAAATTGGATATCTACACAGGATACTACCCTAAGCAAATCTTTCTATTAAAAACCATCAAGGAATGTTGTATAATAGTAAAACGTGGTGATAAAAAAAGTATACGTATCATAACGTTCACAAAAAAATGGGGTAAGGTCACTCACATCATTGGACTAGACCCCAGCACTACAAAGCACGTGAAGTGTGTACGAGTATAAAGGAGATATATATGGATGAGGCAATTTTCAAAGGATATCAAATATGGGACAAGATTAGAGCGGGAGACTTCAAGGCGTTTAATTTTAGCGATATCATATGGCTATTAGGCATTGCGGTCATTGTTGTCCTGATTATAAAAGTCAGCTTTAAGTTTTTGAAGGTAATCCTGGTTGTATTGGCAATCGCTGCAGTTATCGGATTTTTGATCATGAAGGGCATCATTCCTATTTGATCAAATACAAGGAGACATTATGAAAAACACCAGCAACACCATTATGAAAATAAATGATGTAGCAGGCTATGTGTTCAACATAATATCATAAATAAAGAATGTGTAAGGCAACCTCATATCGAGGTTGTCTTTTTGTTAAACAAATCTTTGATGTAATCGGATATACGTATGTGTTCTCTTTATATATCACCAACATTAATGATATAATAATGAAAGAAGAAGAAACAAACCTTGTCGCATTTTGGAGGAACAATGCCCATTACCATCATCACAGGACGCGCCGGAAGTGGAAAGAGCGCAAAACTATATGAATTGATCAATGTCCTCGGCGTGCAAAATAAAGAGGTTTTGTTAATTGTACCCGAACAGTTTACACTGCAAGCAGAGCGCGAACTAATTGCCTCAAATCAAAACAATGGATATCTTTCTGTCAATGTGATGAGCATTACGCGCCTAGCCCTTCAAATATTTACTACCCTACATGCACCACATAAAAAGATTATCGACAGCAGAGGAAAAGCTGCGGTGATGCGTCAAGTATCACTATCCATTCAAGATGAACTAAAGGTATTTTCAAAAGCAATCTCTTTCAGTGGATTTGCAACAGGGCTTGCAGAACTCATTGGAGATCTTAAAAAGTATGATATTACACCACAAGACATCCATAGTGCTACAGAGAATATTACACAAAACATCGAAAAGCTCTCTGACCTTTCCAAGCTATATGAAGCCTTTGATACATTTTTACATGATAAAGACTACATGGATGCAGATGACAAGATTAACTTCTTAATTGATCTTCTCCCACGTGCACAACAATATACTAAAACTCATTTTTTCATCGATGGTTTTGACAAGTTCACACAACAAGATCTGCGCGTTTTTGAAGCACTATTTATGCTGTCACGTAATATGACCATTTGTGTGAATGCTCCTGTGGGTACTGATGAAAGCATTTTCTTTTCAGGGAAAAAGGCGATAGAAGATATCATACAGTTTGCAAAGAAAACCGATGCATCCTACAATATCGAAAAAGCATCTTCACCCCATGTGAAAAAGCACCCTTCGATAAGCCATTTAGAAAAGAACCTCTATGCAAATTATCCGCAGGTCTATCAAGGAGAATCTGCTATTGCCATCACCGCTGCAAACGATATGCTTCAAGAGGCAGAGTACACCGCATGTAATATCCTAAGTATCATCAAGCAAAGTAAATATACAATCAATTTTCATGATATCTCCATATTATGCTGTGGCAGTCTCAACGAATATGGACCACTTCTAGAGCGCATCTTTGCACGATACAACATCCCATGTTTTACCCACCAAAGAAAAGCCATGTCTCAACATCCAGCGGTAAGCTATCTATTGTCTTGTATCTCTGCAATAATATCGCATTACAACAGAAATGATATCCTAGCAATACTCAAAAGTGGTTATGCAGGGATTGATTATGAAGATGCGATTTTATTTGAAGACTACATTATCGACAACGCGATCGACCATTATCTGTTTGATAGAAAGCTATTGCGTGGTGCCAAGAAGTATGATCTGAAAAATATAAACCGAATTAAAGATACATTGCTTGCACCACTAGGTGTTCTCACCGATGCAAAACTTCCTGCGTCAGACCATATTAAGAAAATATACGAAATGATGGATATTGCAAAGCTCAAGCAATCCCTCACAGATGAACAAGAGTCACTGCTGGCGCAGGATTTGCAAAAATACGCCGCACAAACAGCACAAGCTTCGAATACTATGATTGAAGTTCTAGAACAATTGTATGCATTGTTTGAAGGTCATATCATGTCCTTGGAAGAAGTGCTCTTTGCACTAGAGGAAAGCTTCATCAGCACACAAATCGGTATACTACCCGTATCGTCGGATGAAGTACTCATTGGTGAGCTAGGAAGAACAAAGCTTGCAAAAACTAAAGTGCTCATGGTATTGGGTGCAAATGAAGGTAGCCTTCCTATGTTGGCCTCTGAAAATGCTATACTCAATGACAATGATTTGGATGCTTTGTATAGACAGGGTATCGATATCAAAAAGGCGCCTTCAACCAAAAGGGCTGCCAATGACTATCTCATCTATCAAGCACTGACCACACCTTCTGATGCACTCCACATCAGCTATCCACTATCGGGTACAACAGATACACGCCTACCTTCGATGATATGCACCCAGATTGAGGAGATGTTTGCAATCACAACTCGCAGTGCACACATTAATTCATTGATATCAAAGGCTGCAGCACTGTCAACCGCCGCAACTGCGTTTGGCGCAATTGGAGATGGTAGAATGGCGCCCGATGGATGGGAACAGGCAGTATCTGCACTAATTCATCATCCTGAAAAAAGCGATGCATTAGATACCATGAAGATCTTTGCAAGCCCACAACAAAAAGTGTGCGACATCGCACCCAAGAAAGATAATGTTATCATTTCATCTGTTTCTCAATTGGAGCAGTATGCAAGCTGTCCCTTTTCATATATGGTTAAGTATGCATTACGTCCCGCAGGTGACCCGGAAGATGACATCACACCCGCAGGCGAAGGTGCATTCTTACACGAAGCGATGGAGCGCTTGGGTCAAAAACTTAGCGAAAATGATATCAATACATTAAATGACAACGAGATAGAAACTATCATGGAAGATGAAGCGCAAATCATCGCACAAAACTTTGACAACCAAAGACTATCGCGTGACGGTAAAGGAATATATCAAGCAAGTAGTTTAATTAAAACTGCAAAACATGGTGCACTTGTATATGCAGACCACCTTCGAAAATCCACCTTCATCCCACAAGAACAAGAATTAGCATTTGGAGAAGGTAGAGCATTGGGTCCCATTGACATCACACTAGATAGCGGCACCAAAGTGCAGATCACAGGAAAGGTGGATCGCTTAGATACAGCGAGCACACAACAAGGCTCGCTTGCACGCATCGTTGATTATAAGTCATCTATCAAAAAAATTGACTATAGTAAGATTCTATCCGGTAGACAGTTGCAATTGTTTATTTATATGGATGCCTACTTGGATAAAAACCCTGGCGTCCAAGCATCCGGTGTGTTCTACTTTCCAGTATCCCATCGATTTATTGATGAAGACACTCAAAGATATAAACAAGACCAGATGCAGGGATTATTTGTTGATGATGCGGAGAATATCACCGCATTAGATGAAAACATATTACAACAGGGAAGCTCAACTCTCATCAAGGCGTCTCTAAAAAAAGATGGATCATTCAAACAATATCAAGATAATATTTCAAAAAATGGATTTAAAAAAGTATTGCATCATTCAAGAAATACTGCAAAAGATTTGCTCAATAACATCGATAGCGGCTTAATTCCTGTCTTTCCTGTAAAAAACAAAACAGAGTCTGCATGTACCTATTGTGACTATAGCGCCATCTGCAGAAAAGACATTAATATGCATGATGAAAATATTGAGCTAGACCCTGCACAAGCAAAAGAACGTATAATAGGTGGTGATGACCATGAGTAGTATCCGCTTCACGCCATCACAAACAAAAGCTATTAACCACAGTGGTGCCAATCTTTTGGTTGCAGCAGCAGCAGGAAGTGGGAAGACAGCTGTTGTCGCACAACGTGCTGTGCAATTATTGGTCAATCAAAAAGTGCCTGTAAATA
>JAGLOK010000168.1 GCA_023139005.1 Clostridiales bacterium
AAGCATCCATCTTGGAGCGTTCCATGCATTCATACTTCTCATTCCAAATCATATTTCTCTCCTAATCTTGATATCCCCTATTAAACGCTTCAATGTTGATGTCCACCGTTTTCGGCGGTACACACTCCTTAATGGCTTTTAGCCATATTTCTTTTGAATTGCCCATGATCTTTGCAAGTTTACCTATCATAATTGTATTGACTACACGAATATTTCCGATTTCATTTGCGATATCCACTGCATCCATTTCATGAACTTCTATTTTACTGCTTAATTTATTCATAATCTCTTGAGGATACTCTGCAGTACCTGATATAACCGGCATTGGATCTATTCTCTGTTGATTGACAACCATCTTGCCGTTTTTCTTCATAAGGTTCACATAACGCAGTGCTTCAAGCTTTTCAAATGACAGCATATAGTCTGCGCCACCTTCTTCGATAATAGGAGATGCAACTTCCTCTCCCATACGAACATACGTTACAACACTGCCACCTCGTTGCGCCATGCCGTGCACTTCTGATACCTTAACATCATAGCCTGAGTACTCTGCAAGCTTTCCTAGAATTCTACTAGAAAGCAATGTGCCCTGTCCGCCAACTCCTACAATGAGTATTGATGTCGTATTCATTACACATCCCTCCTTATTGCACCGGTTGGGCAAACATCCATGCACAATCCACAACCTACGCAAAGCATTTTATCAATCTTCACTTTATTACCGTCATTAACCAGTGCTGGACATCCTAACTTAAGACATCTTTTGCAGCCTATGCAGACATCCGAATCAATCACTAATGGTTTTTCCCATTTCGATTTATCCAGTAAAGCACATTCTCTTTTTGAAATAATTACTGATGTACCATCATATGCCAATGCTTCTTTAAGTCCAGATTCAAATCCATCTAAATCAAATGGATCAATCGTTTTGATAAACTCCACACCGATTGCTTTGCACAATGTTTCTATATCAATTGCATAAGCAGGATCTCCCTTGATGTTCATTCCATTGGTAGGATTATTCTGATGTCCTGTCATGCCTGTTGTTCTATTGTCTACGATGATTACTGTTGAGTTTCCATCGTTATAAACCACATTGATCAAACCCGTTACTCCTGAATGCATGAAAGTGGAGTCTCCAATGATGGCGACTGTTTTCTTTGAAAAGTCCTTACCTTGTGCTTTTTCCATACCATGAGCCATACCTATAGATGCACCCATGCAAACACATGTATCCATTGATGAAACCGGAGCGAGTGCTCCCAATGTATAGCAGCCAATATCGCCATTAACAATAAGCTTTAATTTCTTCATGACAAAGTATGCACCACGATGTGGGCAACCGGGACACATGATTGGCGGGCGAATGGGAAGATCTTTCTCCCCTTCTATTTGCTGATCATCCATACCCAGTATTGCTTTTTTTAAAAGATTGATTGAGTATTCGCCTTGAATTGTGAAGATTTCTTTTCCGATACAGTCTATTCCATTGGCTTTAAGCGTCTCTTCTATTATAGGCTCAAGCTCTTCTACTACATATAATTTGTCAACTTTGCTTGCAAAGTCCTTGATTTTCTTCAGCGGTAGTGGATAGACCATGCCTAGCTTCAGTACGGATGCATCTGGTAATGCTTCTTTTGTGTATTGATAGCATAAACCAGAAGTAATGACACCCATTTTCTTATCATTTATATTCACTGTATTGATATCCATCGAATTGCTATCTTTTTGCAATTGGATTTCTCGTGCTTCAACTATCTTGTGGCGTCCTCTTGCCATACCTGGCATCATTACGTACTTTTTAACATCCTTCTTGTACTCTTTCAGCTCTACTGTTTGTCTATCTAATAGCTCCACGATACCTCTAGAATGACTCACTCTAGTGGTAAGTCGCACCAATACCGGAGTATCATATTTTTCAGAAAGTTCAAAGGCTAGCTTTGTAAACTCCTTTGCTTCTTGTGATGATGACGGCTCAAGCATGGGCACATGTGCTGCTTTTGCATAGTATCTACTATCTTGTTCATTTTGCGATGAATGCATCCCCGGATCGTCAGCAACTACGATCACTAGCCCACCATTGACTCCGGTGTAGCTTGCTGTAAATAGTGGATCTGCTGCAACGTTGAGCCCTACATGTTTCATACACACCATGGTTCTTGCCCCTGCAAACGATGCACCAATTCCAACTTCCAGTGCGACCTTCTCATTGGGCGCCCATTCTGAATATATATCATCATATTTTGCAACAGCTTCAGTTATCTCTGTACTTGGCGTTCCCGGATACGCAGAAGTCACTGTACACCCAGCCTCCCAAGCACCACGTGCTACTGCTTCATTTCCTAGATAAAGTTCGTTCATTTTTCCTCCATGTGAATTATATAGTAATCTATCTGTTTATTGATCTCTTAAGTCTGTAACGCGCTGTGCTTTGCCTTGGAAGCGCTTTAGTGTATTGGGTTCAACTAATTTCACATTAGCATCAATAGACAAAATTGTGCGTATCTCTGACTTGATTCTGTTTTGCAAATCTTCCAGCCTTGAATAATTCTCAAGTAATGATGTATCTGCAATTTCAACCAATACTTCCAGTTGATCGAGCCAGTTTTCACGTTTAACAATGATTTCATAGTGTGGTTCTACTTCTTGTGACTTAAGCAGTACTGTTTCTATCTGAGATGGGAATACATTAACTCCTCTGATAACTAACATATCATCGCTGCGACCCTTGATTTTCGCCATTCTCATCGATGTTCTACCACATGAGCACTTATTAGGAATTAGGTTTGATATATCTTTCGTTTTATAGCGTAGAATCGGGAGTGCTTCTTTGCTCATTGCGGTAATTACCACTTCACCTTCTTCACCATATGGAAGTACTTCACCTGTGACAGAATCAATGATTTCAACAATGAAATGATCTTCATTGATATGCATCCCACATTTGTCAGTACATTCTCCTGACACACCCGGTCCGATGATTTCAGACAATCCATAGTTTTCTGTTGCTACTATTCCAAGGCGTTCTTCAAGCTCTCGTCTCATTTCCTCTGTTGATGCTTCTGCGCCAAAAAGTCCATACTTTAACTTCAAGTCTCGCTTTGGATCAATACCCATTTGTGCCATTACTTCTGATATATATAGCGCATAAGATGGAGTGGATATTAGTACAGTTGTACCAAAATCCTTCATCAGCATGATTTGCTTTTCTGTGTTTCCAGATGATGCAGGGATTACTGTTACCCCAATCTTCTCCAATGCATAGTGCAATCCAAAGGCGCCTGTGAACAATCCATATCCGAATGCAACTTGTGCAGTATCATGTGCTGATACGCCACCTGCAACACAAAGCCTCGCCATCACAGAAGACCACATATCTAAGTCTTTAGTTGTATATCCCACTACTGTAGGCTTGCCTGTTGTTCCTGATGATGCATGGATTCTGACAACATCTTTCTTTGGAACTGCAAACATCCCAAACGGATATGTGTCCCGCAAATCATCCTTCACTGTAAATGGAATCTTCGTTAGGTCATCTACTGTGCTGATATCTTCAGGCTTTAATCCGACTTCATCAAACTTCGTCTTGTATAAAGGTACATTTTCATATACTTTTTTAACACATTGTTTTAGTCTGTTTGACTGTAATTGCTCAATATCTTCTCTAGATGCTGTTTCTATCTCTTTGTTCCAAAACATAAAACGCCCTTTCAAATTAAGTGAACCGGTACGTCTGCTCAATCCAAGCGCTCCTACCATACTACCATGCCACTTTTTAATTTATTCCATACTACTGTACTTAAAAAATATATAGAATTAATTATACAGCGTTGAATAAATATTTCAAGTTATATATATCAAAAGGAGCTGATAATCAGCTCCTTTTTCTTCAGATTAATCTATATTAATTGTCATATCTATCAACGAGCCAACTGCAGATATCTTTGATCATTGGTGTACAGATGGTTTTTTTCTTGATGAGTTTCTCACTTGCAACTTGTTCTTCGTTGCTAAAGTCAATGTCTAATATCTTATCGCAATTGATATCACCATACTTCTTTTGAGCAAAATTGATAAGTTCTCTACCCACTAGTGCACTATTTTCCTTATCTTTGATTCCTATAAACATCAGTCCACCACTGATAGCACCACATACAGATATACGGATACCACTCAAGCCTCCTCCAAATGGTGCTGATATCTCTTTTAGTAAATCGTCATTCATGTTAAAGTACTTAGCCGTGTATGTCAGTACGGTTTGTGCACAATTGTACCCCTTTACATAGAAAGCTTCTTCTATTAGTTGATATAGTTCATCTTTTGTCATGTGTTCTCCTTACGTTTCATTTCTCAATTCTGTTTAAATCATTATAATATGCTGTTTTATACGTAGTATATCCACCGGTCATGTTGAGCACTTGAAAGCCGTTTTGCATCAATATCCTGGTCGCTGTCCATGCACGGACACCTACTGCGCAATATACTATGATAGTTTTTGATTTATCAAGTTCAATTATTTTATCTCGTAGAATATCAACAGGAATATGAGTTGCATCGGGAATATGCCCACTATCCCATTCTTCCTGTGTTCTCACATCCAAAAAAGTATGAGTACTTATATCCATATCTTCAATATCTGAATATTGTACAATTTTCTGATCACCATCTAGTATGTTGCATGCAACAAATCCAGCCATATTAACAGGATCTTTCGCTGAAGAATATGGTGGCGCATAGCAAAGTTCTAGCTCCTTTAAATCATAGGCTGTTGCGCCAAAACGAATGGCTGTAGCAATGACATCAATGCGCTTATCCACACCATCAACGCCTACCGACTGTGCACCCAACACTTTACCTGTCTTGCTTTCAAAAATCACTTTTAAGTGCAATGTTTCAACTCCCGGATAGTACCCTGCATGATTTCCAGCATGAAGCTGTATACAGAAATAGTCTACATTCACTTTTTGCCCATTTCTAATGAGTGTCTTTTCATTAATGCCTGTTGCCGCAACAGTTAAGTCAAATACTTTCAGTACACTTGATCCTTCTGTGCCATTGTACTTTTCCTTCATACCACTAATATTATTTGCGGCAATTCTACCTTGCTTGTTGGCAGGCCCTGCAAGCGGTATCATAGTCTTATCCCCTGTTATGAAGTCAGTAACCTCAATCGCATCACCGACAGCATAGATATCTTCATATGCTTCAAGTAATTCGTTTGTAATGATTCCTCCACGTTGATTCACAGCAAGCCCTGCATCTTTTGCAAGTTCACTGTTGGGACGAACACCAATTGCCAACATAACCATCTCTGCTTCTATCTCTTTTCCGCTTTGGGTTACGACCTTGACTCCTATATCTGATTTTTCAAAGTTCTTCACACCATCATTTAGTACAAGATTAACACCCTTCTTTTCAAGGTGTTCATGTATGAATTGTGCTATTTCAAAGTCTACAGGTGCCATGACTTGATTAATCATCTCAACTATTGTTACATCAATACCAATATCCTTTAGGTTTTCAGCCATTTCAATACCGATGAACCCACCACCGATGACGACAGCCTTCTTTGGCTTTTTCTCTGTAACCACTTTTTTGATTCTATCGGTGTCGGGTATGTTCCATAGTGTATAAATTCCATCAAGTTCAATTCCCGGAATTGGCGGCTTTAGTGGGGCTGACCCTGGAGACAAAACCAACTTGTCATAATTTTCTTTGTATGTTTTTCCTGTTTTAACTTCTTTTACTTCGATCGTTTTTTCTTCTTTGTTGATAGATACAACTTCGTTGAATATTCTTACTTCAATATTAAAGCGCGATTTCATATCTTCAGGTTCCCAAAGAATCAATTCTTCACGATCTTTTATGACTCCACCAATATAATATGGCAAGCCACAGTTTGCAAAAGAAATATATTCTCCGCGTTCAAATATAATGATTTCAGCTTCTTCGTCCATGCGTCTTAATCGCGCTGCACAGCTTGCGCCTCCTGCAACGCCACCGATAATTAAAACTCTCTTTTTCATAATGAAACTCCTTTTATGATCACTGTTTTACAGATGATAATAGTAACTTTATGTCCCTATGAAATACATCCATATTGGAATAGATATTAAAGATATCAATGTGGTAAGTGCTACAAGTTCACTTGCAAACTTTGGATTCTTATTAAACCTTGTCGCCATAATAACAGTATTTGCAGCTGCAGGCATGGAAGATAACAACACACAGGATGCATACATCACCGGCTCAAAATTGAATGGCTTTAATATGAAAAACATCAATGTTGGCCATACGAGGAATCTAAATATTGAAAGCAAGTAGATATACTTTTCTCCGAATATTTCTTTAATCTTTGAATCTGCTAAATAGGCGCCCACAAGTAGCATTGCAAGTGGTGATGTCATTGAGCCAACCATGTCCAAGGCATTATAAATAGGCTTTGGGAACTCTGCAAAAAAAATAAACATAAAAATTCCTACAACAACTGCAATCAACGCTGGTCTCAAGAATGGCTTATACCATTTATCTGTTTTACCCGCAAAGATTCGCACACCTAATGTCCACATATAAATATTGAAAACCATCACAAATATCGCAACATAAATGATACCTTCTGCACCGAACAATCCTCCTAATACTGGATATCCCAGATATCCACAGTTAGGAAATGCTGTTGCATAATGAAGAACACTTCTTTTGTCTTCAGGTGACTTCTTCCAAGCAATATATCCAGCTAAGATTCCCGCACCAAATAAAACAAATGCAATAATTGATACGATACCCATATTGATTAATAAGTTTCTTGAATAGTCAATTTGAAAGTTCTTAAGTATTAGCATGGGGGCTGTGATATATAATAAAAATCTTGAAAGCTTATGCCGAACTTCATGTGTGAAAATATTTAGTTTTGCAACCAACAGACCTACTAGCATGATCAAAAATAATGTAAGTGTCTGGTTAAATACTTCTTGCATTAATGCTTCCTATTCCCTAGTCCATATTGATGTTTCTCTTCACCCTTAGTCGTGCCATAGCACGGGCAAGTGACGACATCGTTGTGTGATACTCATTGAGCGATTGCTTTTGGCGCAATCTTTCCTTCGCTCTTTCTCCCGCTTCCTTTGCACGCCTTGTATCGATTTCATCCGGCCATTCAACAGTTTGCGCCATGATATTCATCCTACCTGGTGCGATCTCTATAAAACCTTCTGATGTGAATGCAGTTTGCCATTTTCCATCAATCATCATGTCCAGTTGCCCGATTGCAAGTGCGATAACCATTGGTGCATGCCCTGCTAGCACACCTCTTTTCCCATCAGGTGTATCCATAATCAAAGACTGTATTTCTCCACTAAAAAACTGTCTTTCAGGGGTAATAATATCTAAGTTGAAGCTATTTAGCATTACATTTCACTTGCCTTTCTTCTTGCATCTTCAATATTTCCGACCATATAAAATGCGCTCTCCGGTAAATTATCCGCTCTACCTTCTACAATCTCTGCAAAGCTTTCGATGGTCTCATTCAGTGGAATATAGCGCCCTTTATTTCCAGTAAATATCTCTGCTGCAAACATGGGTTGTGATAAGAATCTCTCCAACTTTCTTGCACGGAATACAGTTTGTTGGTCTTGCTCTGATAGTTCATCCATACCCAAGATTGCGATAATATCTTGCAGCTCAACATATCGCTGTAAAATTTCTTGTACTCGTCTTGCAGTTTTGTAGTGTTTTTCTCCTACAATATGTGGCTCTAATATGCGACTGGTTGATTCCAGCGGATTAACCGATGGATAAATACCTTTTTCCACATACTTTCGCGAAAGCACTGTAGTTGCATCCAAATGTGAGAATATCGATGCAGGAGCTGGGTCTGACAAATCATCTGCCGGTACAAATATTGCCTGTACTGATGTGATGGAACCCGTCTTTGTAGATGTAATACGTTCTTGTAGCATCCCTACTTCATTTGCAAGTGTTGGCTGATAGCCTACAGCAGATGGAGACCTACCCAGTAATGCGGAAACTTCACTACCTGCTTGTACGTATCTGAATATATTATCAATAAAAAGTAATACATCTTGGTTTTGCATATCTCTATAATACTCAGCAAGTGTAAGGCCAGTAAATGCGGCTCTCATTCTGGATCCTGGAGGTTCATTCATTTGTCCAAAAGCTAATGCGGTTTTGGCGATTACGCCTGTATCCTCCATCTCTCTGAGCATTTCATTGCCTTCTCTGCTACGCTCACCAACTCCAGAGAAAACCGATAACCCTCCATGTTCTTTAGCAATATTGTGAATCATCTCCATGATGAGTACTGTTTTTCCAACTCCAGCACCGCCGAA
>JAGLOK010000169.1 GCA_023139005.1 Clostridiales bacterium
GAGGACTTGAAGTCGTTAATCGTCGTATGGACAAGATGCAAAACACAGACAAAAAATGGGGAGAGATTTTCGTCACTTCATTATTCATGGGATTGGTCGCAACGTTTTGTGGATACATTATAACTCCACCTATTGTCAATGCAATAATAGGTTTTAGAGAAGGTGTCGCGGGATGGGCAGTTGGATTCTCGGGAATACTTACACTCATAACTTCTGCATTACTGATGCTACTATTCACGAACATCTCAAGAAAAAATGAGAGTGTAAAATGGCTGGAGAGCTTTGCATTACCTCTTTCAATGCTATTGTCTATGGGAATGGCCATTGTATATACAATAATGTTGGGAGGTAGTTTGGCATGAGTGAGAATATAAAAACAAATAATCAAATAGAGAAGAACAATGATACTCCAACCAGAATAATGGGTGACTATGAAAAATCCACACACAGAGTTGGTAAGATATGGACTGCATTTGCTCTAATGTTAATTCTTGGTGTACCAGCTGCAATTTGTCTATACTATGATGTATGGCCACCGTGGAACACGTTCTTCTTGGGCTTGATTGGAGTTGTCTCTATCTATTTACCTGTAGGAATCATCGAGTTTGTGACATATGCTCCAATGGTAGGCTCTGGTTCTTCGTATCTTATGTTTGTGACAGGAAACTTAACAAACTTAAAGATTCCTTGTGCGCTTAATGCAATGACCGTGGCAGATGTTGCACCAGGAAGCAAAGAAGGAGAAATTGTTTCCACTATATCTATTGCAGTTTCGTCTATTGTGACAGACGTAATCATCATCATTGGTGTAGTAGGTCTCAGCTTTGTTAGACCAATACTAGAAGCACCTATTATGCAGCCTGCATTTAACAATGTACTGCCTGCATTGTTTGGTGCATTAGGAATTGTATGGTTACGCAAGTATTATAAAATTGCAATCATACCATGTATTGTAATGTTGATTGTATTTATATTTGTACCGGCGAAATATCTTGGTTTGATGGTACCGGTTGGTGCTATACTTGCAATTGTATGTGCAAGGTATTTGTATAAAAGAGGTAGAATTTAATGATTATATTATATGTGCTATTAACTATATTATGTGTACTGGTGTTAGTTATGCTAGTCAAGACCTTATTGCTTAATAAGACAGTTAACTCTATAGAAAAGATAACAGATACACAAGTGGATATAGACAAAGCAATAAAGAATTTGTCAGAGATGATACAATGCAAAACAATCTCTAATCCGAATCCAGATTTGGTAGATTGGAAAGAGTTTGATAAGCTCCGTAAGTATATTCAAAAGTCATATCCTTTGGTACATAAACATCTTAGAAGAGAAGTGATTGCACAGTATTCTTTGATGTACACATGGCAAGGAACAGATGAAAGCCTTGAACCATTAGCACTACTTGCACATCAAGATGTTGTCCCTGTAATGCCAGGAACAGAAGGCGATTGGGAGCAAGATGCATTTAGTGGACGCATTGATGAACAGTTTGTATGGGGTCGTGGAACACTGGATATGAAGCATCAACTCGTATGTATACTAGAATCTATAGAAACAATGCTTGAAAAGAATATTATACCAAAAAGGACGGTATACTTGTGCTTTGGACATAATGAAGAAGTCGTTGGATCCTCAGGCGGTGGCGCACAAGAGATTGCACAAACACTACTTAATAGAGGCGTAAGACTGGGTTGTGTTATTGATGAAGGCGGTGCAGTCGTTGACGGTAAAACATTCGGTATTGATGGTGATATTGCCATGGTAGGAGTATGTGAAAAGGGTTATGCAGACATCAAAATCACAGCACACCACGATGGGGGGCATGCATCACAACCACCTAAGAATAATGGGCTAGTCCAAGTCTGTGATGCGATTGTAAAGCTTGAAAAGAATCAATTTAAGAAAAGGCTCATAAAACCTGTTGAGGAAACTTTTCTCGAACTTGGAAAACACATGGGCTTTGGAATGCAGTTTGTACTTGCAAATCTATGGCTCACAAAGCCACTGTTACTGATGGTCTTATCAAAAAGCCGACTTACAAATGCAATGATACGCACTACTATAGCACCTACAATGGCGGAGGGGAGCCCTGCAGGTAATGTGTTACCACAGACTGCAAATATCTCTGTGAACTTTAGAGTGCTACAGGGTGAGAAGATAGAAGATGTCATGAACCATATAAAAAAGACATCGAAGAACAAGAACTTGGAGCTGGAACTTCTTCGGGGAAAAGAGCCTTCAGCTATATCTCCTATGCAAGGATACGAAATAGACATCATCAAAATCACAACACGTCAGTTGTACGGAAACATTCCTATCGCACCATATCTCATGGTTGGTGGAACGGACTCGTGCTACTTTGAATGTGTTACAGATAATATATATTGCATATCTCCATTTAAGCTTGAGACATCAGACCTAAAACGAATTCATGGAACCAATGAAAAGATATTGAAATCACAGATTGAAAATGGAGTAAAATTTTTCATACAACTAATCAATAATTATTGTATGTGATATCAATTTAGGGTAACAAAAGGATACATCAGTACAATATTAGAATAATATAATGCTTTATGATGCAAATAGTGAATTTTCTTGTTGCAATACAAAGAAAATTATGGTAACTTATTATAATCACTTCACAAAAAGTTTACATTAACCCAACAAATTGAATAATAACTCGATTACTTTTGAATACACATTTAATAATGTTATTCGACCATCATCATAAAGATTTACAATTGCGGAGAGAGCAACTGTTTTGTTTTTGTACTATGTATAATTACCTTTATAGGGAGCCAATATGAGTAAAAAGAAGAAAAAAGGACAATTGAAAGCCGTATATCACAATATTAAAAGAATATTGGGATTGGTTCACGAGAACTTTTCTATAGGCAAAATCATGATATTCATTGGAATTGCGGCGGGATTGCTAGCAACAGCGTCCAGTATTTTTTTCGGACGGCTATTAGACATTGCTAAAAGCGGAGCAATGACGCCGTTGATTCAAACTGCAATCATCTTGTTTGCAATGGGACTTGCAGAGACAGCACTTGAATACTTCAATACTTACTTTTCTGGGAAGTATCGCATTCGATGTGGAAGGACACTCAGAAGAACCGCTTGTAGGAAAGTGAACAATCTCTCCATCTCTTACTATGAGAATAATCATACAGGATCTACCGTGTCAACACTCATTAGTGACATTGATAAATTGGAAAATTTCTTCATTACATTTGCTGAGGATATATGCAGTTATCTGCCGACGCGTATAATCATGGGCTTGGCAGTATGCCTAGTGCTTAACTATAAGCTCACTCTGATATGCTTGGTTGCAACACCATTGCTTGGCTATATCGTTGGAAAGATTACCTTAAGGTTGAAGAAATCGACAAACACCATTCAAGAGGAAACAGAAAACTATAATAGTCTATTAAGAGACTTCATCGGCGGCATCCATATATATAAAGCCTATAATATGGAAGATACATTTGATGAGAAAATAGAAGATGCATGTGAGGAAGTTGCAAAGCAGTCCTACATCGTTTCAAAGATAAAAAACATGGAGTATGGTATTCAAGTATTGGCACACCTTATTCCAAGTATCATTGCGTATATTGTTGGTGGAATATTCATTTTCCGCGGAGAGCTTACCGTTGGTGGATTCTTTATATTTACAAGAGTGTTTTTCCGTGTGACAGGCAGCTTTGCGCGTTTATCCTCGTCTTGGGCGACCATTGTAGAAACTGCCGGAATCTCACAACATTTATTTAAGTTGCTGGATGCTGAAGAGGAAAGAAAAGACGGAAATAACTATTGTGGGGATGATTTTACACTAGAATTTCGAAATGTATCCTTTTCCTATAATGAGGGAATTGATGTGTTGAAAGATATCAGCTTTTCTGTTAAAAAAGGTGAAAAGGTCGCCATTGTTGGCGCAAGTGGCAGTGGGAAGACAACGATTCATAAATTGATTGCAGGGCACTATGATCATTATAGTGGTGCGATATTGATTAATGGTGAAGAGCTAAGCCAATGGGACTTGGAAAAATTAAGATGTCTTTTGTCGCCTGTAACACAAGAAGTCGGACTTTTTGATGATACTATTAGAAACAATATATTACATGGTCGATTGGATGCAGGTAAGGAAGAGATTATCAGTGCAACGAAAAAGTCGTATGCAGATGAGTTCATCGAATCCATGGACATGGGATTGGACACAATCATCGGAGAAGGTGGATCAAAGCTATCCGGTGGTCAGCGGCAGCGCATTGCACTGGCAAGAACGATCTTAAAAGACGCACCAGTATTGTTGCTAGATGAGCCCACCAGCGCACTGGACACCAAGTCTGAGCACTATATACAACAAGCGATAGAGGAAATGGGCAAAGATAAGACGGTTATCATTATCGCCCATAGACTCTCTACTATCGTGAATGCTGACAAAATCATTGTGTTAGACAGGGGTAAAATAACTGAAATTGGAAAACACAAAGAACTCATCAAGAAAAATGGTAAGTACACGGAGCTGTATCAAAGACAACTAGTTGAAGAAGTGGAGGAGCATTCATGAAAAAAGATATTCGAAGCCTTCTCAGAATGCTAGGTAAGCATAAGAAAAAATTTGTTATACTAACGGTAATTGAAATACTTTTTCATGCGCCAAGATATACCATAAACGTACATTCGGCTAAGTTGTTTTTTGATTACTTTATAAAGCGCAATGATGCTTTGCTTACTCAAATCATCATTGTTTTAAGTATTAGCTTAGTGTTAAGTTTCTTCTTAACACCATTAACCGCGTACTTTTCCCAACGGATGTCAGACGTGATTATGAAAGATATAAGGATTAGAACTTTCCGGAAAGTAAAAAAATTCCCAGTGGGGTATTTTGAAAAATTTCATAGTGGTGACATATTGGCAAGAGTAAATAGAGACGTCAACTCTGTAAAAGAGTCTATGAGTCTTTTCAATAACTTTATGTTTCATATAACAATTATGATAGTCAAGATACCATACTTTATATATCTTGATTATCGTCTGGCAATCATGATTACTATTACTAGCATTATTGCAGTTTGGGTGAACTTGAAGTTTGTAGAACCTATTCGTAAACAGACAATAGAAAGAAACAAGACGTTGGGTAAAATGTCTGAGGTGCTAACAGAAAATGTTACCGGATTTAGAGTCACAAAGATGTTTGGATTAAGAAACTTCTTTACAAACAAGTTGGACCATAAAATGGATGAAATATACGATGCTGAAATGAAGTTTGTAAAAACCAAAGCTAAAATATTCGGACTAAATAATTTTGTATATGTTTTTTCCTATCTATTAATTATCATTTTTGCAGGATATTTGCTTGCAATTGGAGAAATTGGTGTAGGTACATTTGTTGGGGTTTCGATGACCGGAACTTTATCATTTCACTTCCTGCGGATTGGGCAAAACATCGCAAACCTACAGAAAGCATTTGCCGGACTTGAAAGAGTGGATGAATTATTCAATGAAGAAGAAGAACCTGAAAGATATCAAACAGGGAGTATGGATATTTCAAGTGGTGTCAGTATCAAGTCCGGTAAGTTCGGATATGACAAGAAAGTTCCAGTGCTTAATGGTGTAGATATCGTAGTACCCAAAGGGCACTTAGCAGCACTGGTAGGCAATTCCGGGGGTGGCAAGTCTACACTGGTCAAGATCATACTCGGACAATACGAACTCGATAGTGGACAGATGACCATTAATCAAAAGCCAATAGATCAATATACACTTAAAGAGCTTCGTGCGCAGTCTGCATATGTTCCACAGGATGCATATATATTTAATGGTACTATCAGGGAAAACATCATGTATGGACGTAGTGATGCAACAGAGGATGAAATGATGGAAGCAAGTAAGAAGGCAAACGCCCATCAGTTCATCATGGAGCAAAAAGACGGATATGATACATTGGTAGGAGAAAAGGGTATCAAACTATCCGGTGGACAGCGACAGCGAATTGCGATTTCTCGCGCAATACTAAAGGATGCACCCATACTCTTGCTTGACGAGGCGACCAGTAGCTTGGACTCGGAGTCGGAGCACTTGGTACAGCAAGCATTAGATACATTGATGCAGGATAAAACCAGCGTAGTGGTAGCACATAGGCTATCGACCATAGAACATGCAAACATCATCTACTTCATTAAAGACGGTCGTGTGATTGAAGAGGGAACGCACAAAGAGTTGCTCCAAAAAGGAGCGCACTATGCAGAGCTTTACTATAGGGAGTTTGCATCGTAATGAAGAACGTAT
>JAGLOK010000017.1 GCA_023139005.1 Clostridiales bacterium
CTTTCACCGACATGTGCGGGGAAAGTCCTTATACAATATTCATATGTACTTGGTAAGCGGAATTATCAAAAATGCACGAGGAACGAGTTTTTTGAAAATTTCAAGACACTCGACTTGAATTCATTCCATTCAAGTCGAAACAGGTCACTCCACAGTGACCGACTTCGCCAGGTTCCTCGGCTTATCCACATCAATCCCCCTCTCCACAGAGCAATAGTACGCTAGAAGCTGTGTGGGGATAACCGTCAAGATTGGCATGAAGATGTCCATGGTTACAGGCACCGCAATATGCTCATCAGCAAGTGTCATTACCATGTCTGCACTTTCGGAGCAAATTGCCATGACATGTGCACCACGCGCCTTGACTTCTTTAATATTGGATGCCGTTTTTTCATACAGACTGCTTTGGGAGGCGATCACAATAACCAATGTCCCCTCTTCAATGAGCGCTATAGGACCATGCTTGAGTTCACCTGCTGCAAATGCTTCAGAGTGAATGTAGGATATTTCCTTAAGCTTGAGCGACCCTTCTTGTGCAACTGCAAAGTCAAGGTTTCGCCCCAAGAAATATGCATCGTGAATTGAGTAGTGTCTATGTGCCATCATCTTTATGGTTTCCTCATTTTCAATAATTTCTTGTGCTTGCTCGGGAATCTTCCCAAGTGCATCTACCATTTGCTTTTGCAAGGCATCGTCTATGTCTCCACGAACCACACCCATCTTAATCATTAAAAGATAGACTGAGAGCAATTGTGTTGTGTGTGCTTTAGTCGATGCAACGGCAATCTCGGGACCTGCCCAAGTATACATCACGCTATCGGCTTCTCGACTAACCGAAGATCCGACCACATTGGTGATTGCGATGATTTTTGCACCTTTGCGCTTTGCCATACGAAGGGCTGCGAGGGTATCAGCAGTTTCTCCTGATTGTGAGATAACGATGAAAATATCTCTGCTGCTAACCACAGGGTCACGGTAGCGATATTCTGATGCAATATCCACTTCGACAGGGATACCGAGTGTTTTTTCGATAGCATACTTCCCGACAATACCTGCATGATACGCTGTGCCACATGCAACGATAATAATGCGTCGTACGTTTTTGATCAATTCCTCGTCGATATCAATATCCAAATCCACTTTTCCATCTTTAAGACGTGGGGATAGTGTGTCTCTTAATGCTTTGGGTTCTTCTAAGATCTCCTTGATCATGAAATGCTTATATCCGCCCTTTTCAGCACTTTCTACATCCCAGTCCACTTCAAAAACATCTTTTTGTACTGTCACTCCATACTCGTCAAATATACTAATCGTATCTTTTTCTAGAATCGCAATCTCTTTATCTTCTATGAGATACACTTTGCGTGTTCTGTTGAGTATCGCAGGGATGTCTGATGCGATGAAGTTTTCCCCTTCACCAATACCAACGATAAGCGGAGAATCCTTTCGTGCTGCAATTAGTATGTCTGGGTGCTTGATGGATGTGATTGCTAATGCATATGAACCTTCAAGCTGTCGTAGTGTTTTTTGTACTGCTGCCATCAATCCACCTTTATAATGATGGTCAATAAGGTGTGCGATGACTTCGGTGTCGGTTTCGGATGTGAATGTATATCCTTCTTCTATTAACCACTGACGAAGTTGCATATAGTTTTCTATGATGCCATTGTGTACAACTGCGATATCTCCTGACATGGATGTATGTGGATGCGAGTTTTCATCCGAAGGTGCGCCGTGCGTTGCCCACCTTGTGTGCCCAATGCCGATAGTTCCCTCGATAGGTTCTTCTTCAAGGAAGTCTGCAAGCACCTTGAGACGACCCTGCTTTTTGGTAACCTTCAATGTATCCTGTGATATCACAGCAACACCTGCACTATCATATCCTCTGTATTCCAACTTTTCTAGTCCTTCAATGATGATGTCTGCTGCTTGTTTGTTTCCAATATATCCAACGATTCCGCACATAGATGTGCCTCCCATTCTTTTAAAAATTTGAAATAAAAAAGCATGCTCAACGCATGCTGATGTTACTCACTTAAGCTTGCATGTCCATCTTATGTTGTCCCCACTGTTACCAATGGGTTTTGCTAAGATTTTGACGGCTGACATGCCTGCCGCAGGGTACCCGCCGATATTTCGAATGTCCCTGTCCTCGTCTCCGTTACTAGAATTATGTAATTCTAGTGACGGACTGGCGCTTTTATTTAATTGTGTTTTCTTCTTTTACTCCTTTCAACCGAGATGCTTCTTAACCACGTCAGCAATATGCTGTGCATCTTTTGTGATAACATCTTGATCTTCTCCTTCAATCATCACACGAATTAGTGGCTCTGTGCCTGAAGGTCTTACCAACACTCTCCCCTTACCTTGGTAGCTCTCTTCTATTTCTTTGATCGCATTTTGAATTTCTATTGTTTTATCAAGTAATACTTTCTTGGTCGTATCTATATTAACACCGATTAGTATCTGTGGCAAGGATTTCATGATTGTAGAAAGTTCGCTCATTGTACAGTCAGCTATCTTGTAGCTTTCCATAAGTCTAAGTGCTGAAAGCATGCCGTCACCTGTTGTATTATCATCTAAGAAAATGAAGTGTCCAGACTGTTCTCCGCCTAAATTGTATCCCTTTTCACGCATGGCTTCCAATACATAACGATCGCCTACTGCTGTGATTTCAAGATCAATCCCCAATTGTTTTGCTGCGATGTTCAATCCCATATTACTCATTACAGTTGTGACTAGTGTGTTGCTTTTTAGTATGTTTTTTTGTTTAAAGTAATTTGCATAGATGAGCATCAGAACGTCACCATCGATGACATTGCCCTTTTCATCCACCGCCAGCATACGGTCAGCGTCCCCATCAAAAGCAAGTCCCATACACGCACCGGTATCTTCTACGATACCGCAAAGTGACTTCATGTGAGTTGAACCACAGCCGTCGTTGATATTGTGTCCATTGGGCTGATCATATACTGAAATGACCTCTACCCCGAGCTCTGCCAAGAGTCGTGGTGCAATATGGCTGGCTGCACCATTGGCACAGTCAATTACCACCTTCATTCCTGAAATATCTACTGTATTGAGTGACAGTATATAATCAACATAGTCATCTTCTGCTTTGTTTATATGATTGACCTTGCCCACATTACGTCCTGTGGCGCTAGGAAGGTTCTTAAATCCATTGTTGAGAATGTGCTCTATTTCGTCTTCAGTCTCATCAGGTAGCTTAAATCCTAGGCTATTGAAGAACTTTATACCATTATCTTGGAATGGATTATGCGAAGCAGAAATTATAATGCCTGCATCTGCCTTATATCGTCTTGTAAGGTACGCAACAGCCGGTGTTGGTATGACGCCTACTACCTCAGCTTCTGCACCTACAGAGCAAATTCCAGCGCAGATTGCAGCTTCTAGCATCTGTCCGGATATGCGTGTATCTCTACCGACGAGTATCTTTGGTTTATGTGTACCTTTGGTGAGTACATATGCGCCAGCTCTACCGATGTTATATGCCAACTCGCATGTCAGCTCGGCGCCTGCAACACCACGCACACCATCTGTTCCAAATAATCTAGACATATATATCCCTCTTTGTTATTTCAAAAATTCTTGTTCAACGAGATACTCTTGCACACCATAAACAGCGATAGCACCGTCCGCTGCTGCAGTTACTACCTGGCGTAGTGGTGTTTTTCTGATATCTCCTATTGCGAATACACCATGAATTGAGGTGCGCATATAGCTATCAGTTTCAATGGGATCTCCATCGACCATCTTCAATTGCTCCAATACCAAACTAGTCTGTGGGACGATACCCACTGCAATAAACACAGCACTTGTTGAAATTTGTCTAACTTCATTGGTGAGTTTATTTCTGACAGTGATTCCTGTTACAACATCTCCTGCATTTATAAAGTCCGGCGATGAGTTCCAAACCACTTCTATTTTTTTATGAGACACAACAGAATTTGCAATCACTCCTCTTGCACGAAGTTGATCGCGTCTATGTATTACATATACTTTGGAACACATTGCAGATAAATAGAGTGCCTCTTCACATGCCGTATCTCCACCACCGACTACAACGACATCTTTGTCCCTGAAGAATGCACCATCGCATGTTGCACAATAAGAAACACCACGACCACGCAGTTCTGTTTCTCCGGGAACACCCAGTCTTCTGGGTTGCGCCCCCATTGCAAGGATTATAGTACGTGTATGATAAGTTTTTTCGTTGGTCACTACTTTTTTTGTAATTCCTGAAAGATAAAGCTCCTGTACATCTTCATATAGGATTTGTGCACCAACAGCAACTGCATGCTTTTCTAGGTTTTCTCCGAAATCTACACCCTTGATAGATGCAATTCCCGGATAGTTTTCAACATCATCAGCTGTGGATATTTGGCCACCGGCGTATGTTTTTTCAAATATTATTGCATCTAGGTTTGCTCTAGCTGCGTATATCCCTGCTGCAAGGCCACCCGGACCTGCACCAATAATTATTGAATCATAGATATGTTCACTCATTAAAGTCTCCTTATACCATGATATATTCATTCCTGTTCAATGAATATATTTTACCATTTTAGATGTTATTCTGCAAAAATAAAAAGACCACCTAAATATAGATGGTCTGTTTGTAAAAGCTTTCTAACGTTTTGAGAATTGTGGTGCACGACGTGCAGCTTTAAGACCGTATTTCTTACGTTCTTTCATTCTCGGATCACGCGTTAGATATCCCGCTTTTCTTAATGTTGGTCTCAGTGTTTCATCTAACTGCAGTAACGCTCTTGCGATGCCGTGCCTGATTGCACCGGCTTGGCCTGTGAATCCACCACCGTTGACGTTAACTAAAACATCAAATGTGCCTTCATTTCCTGTTGCCTTCAAGGGTTGACGGACAACAACTTTTAGTGTTTCATAGCCAAAGTAATCATCCATATCGCTTTTGTTAATGATAACTTTACCATTACCTGGTACAAGGCGAACGCGTGCTACTGATGATTTTCTACGACCTGTTCCCCAATATTGAACTTGTGCCATTATTAGTCCTCCTCCCTTACAACTTTATTTCATACGCAATAGGTACTTGCGCTTCTTGTTCATGTTCACTACCTGCATATACACGTAGTTTCTTTAGCATTTTTTTCCCAAGCTTGTTCTTTGGAAGCATACGTCTAACTGCTTCATACATTGCGAAGTGTGGACGTTTTTCCATTATACGTCTATAGGGTGTTTCTTTTAGTCCACCCGGATATCCTGAATGATGTCTATACATCTTTTGGTCAAGCTTTTTACCGGTAAGCACTAACTTTTCACAATTGATAACAATAACGCCATCACCTGTATCTACATGGGGTGTGAAAGTGGTTTTGTGCTTGCCACGAAGCAATATCGCTACTTGTGTCGCAACGCGACCCAGGGGAATCCCTGAAGCATCGATGATATACCATTTGCGCTCAACATTTGCGGCATTCGCCATAAATGTGCTCATTTTTAGGCCCTCCATTTAATTGTTAATTCTGTTTGTAATCAGTTGGTATGCTGAAAACATGCATCACGTATTGTCTGGGCTAAAGAGTCTACAGACGCGAAGAACAGTTTACTATAAAGCGGATACAATGTCAATGTTTTAAGTAGGTTTATGCAGAGGAATTCAACGCCGGATAGTAATTGACTTTTATAATAGAATTTGTTATTATGGATTACAAATTTACGGAGGATAGCATGATACGGGCATTTCAGTCAAAATCATATCATACAGCGACCGCACGCTTTACCGATTCTAACGGTGATGCGTATGCTTGTATACCTCTTGATTGAATGTTAAATAACTGAATCAGTGGATACGAGCTAAAGCAAGATTGTTTTAGCTCTTTTTTATTATATGTAGGAGGTTGTGCGAATGAACAAGATAAATGAGATCATGACACACTATGACAGCGATGTGCAAAAAGAATGGGAACGTTTGGACATACATTATTTCGAGTGGGCGATTACCCTATGCTTTATGGAGCGCTATATACAGCCAGGCGATCGCATCCTTGATGTTTCGGGTGGTCCGGGAAAATACAGCATTTACTTTGCCAAAAAGGGCTGTGATGTCACTCTTGTTGACCTGTCCGCAAAAAACATCGAGTTTGCAAACGCAAAGGCTGAAGAAGAGGGCGTGCACATCACAGCCCTTCAAGGCGATGCATGCTGTGTTGATACCATTGTATCAGGGCAATATGATCATGTTTTTTTAATGGGCGCACTCTACCACCTACAGGCTGAGAAAGAGAGAGTGCGGGCAGTTACTTCTTGTATGAAATTACTCAAGCCCAATGGCATTTTCTACGCATCTTTTATATCCAATGTGGCAGGCATACTCTATGCTCTGAGGGATGAGTTGGACTACGGGTATCTCCACCCAGATGGAGAAGATGGCAAATATTTAAAT
>JAGLOK010000170.1 GCA_023139005.1 Clostridiales bacterium
GCGCGATTTGTCAAAATGCACGAGTTTATTCGGTCACGAGTTTTTGATAAATCGTAAGACACTCGATTCAAATTCACTTCATTTGAATCGAAACATCACTTGTCTAGTATAGCAGCATCCGCTTTCGTAATCAGCGACTCGCTCTCCTCATTAAGCGCAATAAACGTTACCTTTTTACCGAGGCTTAAGTATTTTTCTTTAACCTTCGTAATGGCTCTCACTGCAGAGTGATCCCAAACGTGAGAGCGTTTGAAGTCGATGATGACATTTTCAGGATCATCTGTGTAGTGAAATTCATCGATGAATTTGGTTGTGGATGCAAAAAACAGCGGTCCATACACCTTGTATACTTTGTTGATGCCTTCATCGGATTCATCGACATGCACTTTTGTCTTAACATGCGTCATCTTCCATGCAAACACGATCGCGCTCAATATAACACCAGCCAATACACCAAGTGCTAAGTTGTGTGTGTATATCACAACACCCATGGTTACAATCATTACGATCGCGCAGCTAATGGGCATGGACCTGATCTCTTTAAGGGATTCCCACTCAAATGTGCTGATAGATACCATAATCATGACACCGACAAGCGCTGCCATCGGGATGACGTTTACCACATCACCTAAGAATATGATAAGAAACATTAGGAATGCGCCGGCAACAAAGGTTGAAAGCCGGGCTCTTCCGCCGGACTTTATGTTGATTACAGATTGTCCAATCATTGCGCAACCTGCCATGCCGCCAAAAAATCCAGCTACAATATTTGCAACGCCTTGCCCCCACACCTCGACACTCTTTTCACTCTTTGTGTCGGTCATGTCGTCGATTATCTTTGCAGTCAGTAGTGATTCCATGATACCAACAACAGAAAGCGTCAGTGCATAAGGGAAGATTATTTTTAGTGTCTCAAATGTGAGTGGAACACTTGGCAGATGAAAGATTGGAAGCGAGCGTGTGATATTCCCCATGTCGCCAACGGCTCTGATATCCACCTTGGTAATAACCGCAAAGCCTGTCATAACAACAATCGCGACAAGCGGAGAGGGGATGGCTTTTGTGATTTTGGGAAAGAGGTATATGATGGCGAGTGTTCCTGCGACCATCGCGTACATTATCCATGATTCTCCGACAAAATGCGGAATCTGTGCTAAGAAGATTAACACAGCTAGCGCGTTTACAAAGCCTAAGATAACAGGCTGGGATACAAAGTTGATTAGTCTGCCTACCTTGAGCTTACCCAAGATAAATTGCAACACACCGGTTAAGACGGTGGCTGCAAACATATATTCTACTCCGTGGTTTTTAACGAGTGTGACCATGACCAGCGCCATGGCTCCAGTTGCTGCGGATATCATGCCTTTGCGTCCGCCGAATATTGATATGACGATCGCGATGCAAAATGATGCATACAGTCCTACCATTGGGTCAACTCCACAGATTATCGCAAAGGATATTGCCTCCGGTATGAGGGCTAATGAGACTGTTATACCTGCTAAGATATCGCCTTTGACGTTACTAAACCATTCTTGTTTTATACTTGCTAAATTCAATCCTTATCTCCTTATACTAAATGCCAAAATATAACGTATTATTTTTGGCGTCCGCATATAGTACCACGGGAAGTGTGTGCGTTCAATAGGTTTTGAACAAATGGTGTATATCCTGCAATAATTGTATATTGACTCTGTTTAGTTTTGCAGGCGTTTGAGGGAGAGAAGCATAGTTGATAATCGTCGGATGAATGTTGACATTCTACTACATTCCCCTAGTGTAGAGTGGGTGCAGGGGTGTGATGGGAAACAATGGAAGCGAGGAGAACTAGCGTCTGAAATACTCTTGGGAGCGATGTGTTGGAGCGTCGCTTTTTATTTGCTATCGTTTAGTTATTTGGACGTAGGGGATGGTGCACGATGTAGGCACGAGAAATCATGTCTTTTTTATGCTCTTGTTTTGTAGTTCTTGGTGGGGGAGAGCGGTGAAATAAAAAATAGTTCCTTTTCATAATTCTTTATAATAATGGGGGAAAGTGGTACAATAAGTTTGCTGAACTTTGCTATATGGAGGGCGTGAATATGACTCTTGAGAATTTGATGAAATGGAGAATTATCATACCGGGCTTGATCATTTTTATTATGATATCTTTGCTTAGTACAAGCAGTGAAGAAGAGTTTATCCGATTATTCAGCTTGATTGATAAATCTAACTTCAATGCAAGCATTTACATTGCGATATCTGTGATACTGGGCGTATTTTACTATGGGTTTGGTATTGGAAAACTCACTTTCAAGCCGATTGATAAAAGATTCATTCAGAAAAATATCCGAAAAAGAATTGTTAAAATGATCGAAGAAGACAGCTCTTTAAAGATGCAAGTGGACAACGAAAAAAAGATCATCAACATTGTTTGGAAGTTGGTTGAAAACGACAGTACCTTGGACATAAAGAGCAAGATAATTAGGCTCAATGGTTTGATATGGTCTTCGCTTACAGACCTTGTGATGATATCGATGATATTTGCAATCATTTTTCTTGTAAAATACTTCACGACAATGAATGACTATTTCTTGCTTGTGTTTTGTGGATTACTAACCCTTTGTGTTGTTACCGCTTTATTGAATGTAATCATCATTGCAAAACACAGAAGACTATCCAATAGTCAACTTGATTATATTGAAACGCACTGTAAAGGGAAGTTGCAAGCGTGTTTGAAGGATATGTTGTGATGTGGGAGCTAACAAGTAGTGCCTTGTCTTGGTTTTACTTAGAAATTAATCTTATTATTTGCATTGCATAGCAGTGTTTTTGTTACGCAGAGAAGTGGTTCGTTATATTATAGGTAATAAACAAAATTATTTATTCTTTCTTGGTCGTTATCGTTTTGAAAACCGGAGATAGTAAAACATTCATTTTACTTAACACTTCTTCAAACTCAATATGGATATCTAGCTCAAGTTTCATAATAAACATATTCCACTTCCTGAGCATATCTTCATTTTCTGCAAAAGTCATTATTCGCTTAAAATCATCTATTGTAAAAGATCGCTCTCTATTTTCAAAAGTTTTTCTAATTGCTTCTGCTAATATTTTATTATCAAAATTGAATTTACAAGATAGATAATATATATCATAATAATCTTTCATTCTACTACTTAATTCCATCATTGAAAGGATAGCGTCAAGCTTTTCTGCAATGGTTGACTCGAGTGAATATGTATTTATAGAAGGAGAATAAAAGCCTTC
>JAGLOK010000171.1 GCA_023139005.1 Clostridiales bacterium
AAACAGAATCATCTCCAGTATTCACCAAGTATGTGCTTCCCATCTTGTTGCTTCTAGTTTTATATGCATCTACTGCATACCTTGCATGGAGCATTCCTTCTGAAAGTCTTCACAACAAGCAAACAGAAGACGCTGCACTTTCACAAAAAGTTGATGACCTTGCCTATGTGGAAGTTGAGTATCAAAGCTTACGCGCACAGATTAGTGCAATTGAAGCCAAGCAACAAACCATTATGCAAACCACAAGCACCTCCAATGCTGCATTGAACATTCTTCAGCTAATAGAAACTGCAAGTCCTGTGGCTATGGTCATAACAACAGCGGAGCTAGAAAGCGATGGAATGGTTATTACTGGATATGCTCCGGATAATGTAACAATCGCAGAATTTGTAGTCAATTTAAGAGCAATGGAGAGATTCTCAATTATCAATATCATCATCACACAACCACAAGATGTGAGTTTTGAAGAACAGCAGGCTGCACAACTCGCAGGAGAAGCGATTCCGGAACTTAGATCATTTTCTTTATCGGTGTCCTATAGCATAGAAGATACAAGGATGGAAGAAGAAGGTGGTCAACAATGAAAAAACTAAGCACAAAAGAAATTTTATTATTGGTTCTACTCGTCTTCCTCGTTTCCGGCGCTCTGTACTATACATATTATTATCGCCCGTATCAAGATAAAATGCTTGAACTTGATGTAAGTATTATTAAGAACACACAGCGATTGATTACTTTGCAAAATCAACAACAATCTATTATTGAAGATACTGCGCGGTTAAACAATGAACTACTCGGTATTGAAGATGAGTTGCTAGATATTCCAGTAGGTGTTGATGAACCCAGAATACTGGTATTTATTGAAGAATCCATTACGGATTTAGCGAATTCAACTGTTATCCGATTCTCTCCTGAGGTTACTCGAACTGAATACTTCCAGATTAATGAAGTGCTAATTTCTTATAAAACTAATTATGAGAATCTAAAGATTATTCTTGATAAATTTGAGAATGCTCCCTTTAGAAACAGAGTCCTGTCAATGAATGCAAGCTATAGTGAAACATCAGATACACTAGGTCCTCAAATGCTACCGGGAAGCGACCCTGTAGGTGATATTCTAGCAGGAGATACGCCATCTGAAGTCCCTCTACAAGAAAGTGAAGAGGATACCTACTATCTTCATGTGGAAATGTTGGTTGAATGTTTCACCCTTCCGGGAATTGTTGAGCGCAATGATTATCCATTCATGGATGGTCCCTATCAGAATGATAACCTGTTTGTAAGAACAGTAGATCCAGCTCCAACTCCAGCACCCTAAACCTATAAAACACTTAACAATGAAGAGACAGCGCATGTTGTCTCTTCAGGGTGTCGATAAAGTCGACATCCTGCTAGACTTTTGAAAAATCATGCAAGATAAGCGATGTTTACATATAGTAAATGAGCGTATATGCAATTTAGCGCGGCACTGGAAATCATATTTACTCTAGCAAATTGATAATTGCGGGTTTTTCGACAGTCTAAAATAGACAGCGCATGTTGTCTTTTTGTTTATTATGCATTTTATATATTTATTTTTGAAAATATGTTTAAAACAACGTATTTATGATTATATATATATTACAAGTACAATAAACACGAATGTCATACACCATTGATTTGAACATAAAGAAACCTAAAGCTTCAATCATTCATATGATATCGTAGAAGGAGCAAGCAAATGACAAAGGATATGATTAGAGTCGTAGAACTATCTGATAAGTTAAAAGCGTTGTCACACCCTCACAGGTTAAGTATAGTGCGTGGACTTATCGATCACACTACAAATGTAACAAGTATACAAAACCAACTTGGAATACCTCAACCTAGTGTATCCGCTCATTTAGCAAAGCTCAAAACAGCGGGCATTATCGAAGGTCATAGAAATGGACAAGAAATCAACTATTGTGTAATCGACAATGATGCAAAGATGTTAGTAACCTCGCTTTTTAATTAATACTGATATCAAATAAATCCATTAATATTTTAGCTATTGAGAGATCAATAGCTTTTTATTTTATCTCGCTTGTAATATAAATATCATAGTGTTAAAATAAATCAAACAACTTCAGAAGAGGCATCATGAATTACCCTGAGATGAGACGAAAAGAAAAAGAATTATCAACTGAAAAAGCACAAGAAATCATTACGCAAGTAGATTTCGGTGTGTTATCACTGTGCAACAATCAGCTTCCCTACGGCGTACCACTAAACCCTGTGCTTAATGATAATATCCTATATTTCCATTGTGCCCATACTGGGTTCAAGATCGATCTTATCAAACAAAATGCATATGGGCATTTTGTTTTTGTTTCAAAGCATAAGGTGTTAAAAGATAAAGCAACAACAGCATACGAAAGTGCAATGGTACACGGATTACTGCGTTTTGTAGAAGATATAGATGAACGCAAACTTGCCTACAAACTATTAATCGACAGATACATGGACTCAAACATCAAAGCAGGACAAGAAACTATTATTAAATATGACAAAGCAACAACAATCATTGCAATGGATATCAAAGGGATTACCGCAAAAGCCAACAGATAAACATAAGCTTTGCAAACTACATCGTGTTATTATCGGATGAACAGCTAACTTGGTAACTACCGGATTTGTTCCGGTTAAAATTTATAGATGGAGGAAATCATATGAAACGCGTATTCAACTTTTCAGCAGGTCCCTCAACTCTCCCACTAGAAGTACTCAACGAAGTGCAGAAAGACCTTGTGTGCTACAAGGACACAGGAATGTCTGTAATGGAAATGAGTCACAGAAGTAAAATGTTCGATGACATCATTGAAGGTGCAAAAGCATCACTAAAGTCATTGATGAATATTCCGGACGATTATACTATTTTATTCTTGCAAGGTGGTGCTTCAACACAATTTGCGATGACCGCACTTAATCTAATGCAAGGCAAAACAGCATACTATGTCAACACCGGCGTATTTGCAGGCAAGGCACTAACAGAGGCTAAAAGACTTGGTGATGCAAAAGAATTTGCAAGTTCAAAGAGCGTCAATTTTTCACACATACCAAAAGTTGACACATCTTTACTTCCAACAGATGCAGCATACTTACATATCACCACAAACAATACCATTGTCGGCACACAATACAATGAAATACCAGATACAAACAATGTCCCACTTGTTGCTGATATGTCATCAAACATTATCGGTAAAGATTATGATACAAGTAAGTTTTCATTGATTTATGCAGGTGCTCAAAAAAACATCGCTCCAGCAGGATTGACAGTGGTTATTATTAATAACGACCTACTCGGTAGTGCAGCACAAGGTACCCCTGCGATGCTTGATTATAAGATTCATGCAGACAAGGATTCAATGTACAACACCCCACCTTGCTGGCCTATCTATATTTCATCACTAGTATTCAAGTGGGTAGAAGCTCAAGGCGGTGTAGCAGCAATTGAAAAGAAAAATATTAAGAAAGCAAATCTTGTATATGATGCAATTAATAGCTTTGACCTTTACAAAGGTGTAGCAGATGTTGGTAGTCGCTCTATTATGAATGTTACTTTCACACTTCCCAATGATGAATTAACCAATCAGTTTGTACAAGATGCAGCAGCTATTGATTTAGTCAATGTTCGCGGACATCGTTCTGTCGGCGGTATTCGTACATGTCTATACAATGCAATGCCCTATGAAGGTGTCCAACGTCTTGCAAACTTCATGGCCGACTTCGCTAAGAAGAATGGTTAGGTGCTGTGATGAAGAAAATACTCACCTTAAATGAAATATCCAGTGTAATATATGATCATCTAGACACAAACGAGTACACCATTGCAGGCGACGTCCAGTCTCCCGATGCGCTTTTACTTCGTAGTGCCAAGATACATGATTATGAGTTCAACGAAGAATTGCTCTGTATCGGTCGTGCAGGCGCTGGCACAAACAACATCCCCATTGAGCGTTGTTCTAAAGACGGTATTGTAGTTTTCAATACACCGGGTGCTAATGCAAATGGAGTTAAAGAACTTGTTTTGTGCTCGTTGCTTATGTCAGGGCGTAAAGTTATTGAGTCTATTGAATGGGTCAAATCACAAAAATGCAAAGGCGACGATGTCCCTTCTCTAGTTGAGAAGAACAAAAGTAAGTTTGCAGGTCCAGAGGTGATTGGCAAAAAACTCGGTATTATCGGCATGGGAGCAATCGGCGGAATGGTTGCAAATGTCGCTATCGCACTGGGTATGGAAGTCACAGGGTATGATCCTTATATGTCAATTGATAGTGCTTTAGGTCTTACACGTACAGTCAAAATCACAAAATCACTTGACAAAATCTTGATCGAGAGCGATTATATCACTATTCATATACCACTTAATGAAAAAACAAAGAACTTGATTGGTAAAGACACTATTCCAAAACTCAAAAATAATGTTATCATCATGAATTTCTCACGTGGTGGTTTGGTTGACAACGCAGCACTACTTTCAGCACTTGATAAAAAGCATATTCAAAAATATATAACAGACTTCCCTACAGAAGACTTGTTGTGTCGTGATGATATTATTACGCTTCCTCATTTGGGCGCATCCACACCCGAAGCTGAGGACAACTGTGCAGCAATGGCCGCAATGCAAATTGATGATTATATCAAAAATGGGAATATCACAAACTCCGTCAACCTTCCTGCATGTAAACTTCCACGCTCAAGCGAAATTAGATTGAGCTTGGTTCATAGCAATGTAAAAAACATGGTTGGACAAATCACCAGTGCATTAGGGCTTGAAGATCACAACATCTCAAACATGATTAATGCATCACGCGGCGAATATGCATATACACTAATTGATGTTGATGATGCACCCAGTGATGACTGTATTAACATTTTAAAGAAAATCGATGGAATGATTAAGGTTCGCGTCATCTAAGTAATTTACAAATAATAAGCAAGTACGATAAAGACCCACGGAAATATCCGTGGGTCTTTATTCTAATTTCATTGATGTTTCTTATGTTGCTTTTGCAAGTGCATCAATATCTTGCTTAATTGTATGCATTTTCTCATCTAGTTCAGATGACATCTCAGCACATTCTTTCAGTCGTTCAAGCAAGTCCTTGGATACTTCATTATTATACTTATAGTAAATCTTATGCTCCAGACTGGCCCAAAAATCCATTGCTGATGTTCTGATTTGTATTTCAACATTCACTTGTTCTTTTCTGTTGCTAAGAAATACAGGGACTTGAATAATCATATGATAGCTTTGATATCCATTAGGCTTTGGGGTGGTCACATAGTCGCAAGTTCTGATTATTTTTATGTCGTCTTGTTTCTTAAGTAAATTTGCAACGGTAAGGATATCTTTCTTAAATGAGCATATGATACGAACACCTGCAATGTCTCTGACATGCATCAATGCATTTTCGATATTCGCCTCAAGTCCCCTGCGGATGAGTTTTTCTTTTATGGAACTCGCTTCTTTGATCCTTGTTTTGACATGCTCTATTGGATTACCTCATTTAATATATGCACCTTCATTTCAACTTCTTCTAGTGCAAATTTGTGTATGAGTAATAAGTCTCGCCAATCCTTATATTCCACAGGAGCCAATCTTGTTGTTCTACTCATTTTATCCTCTTCAAAATAAAATTATCTCTATATCATTTTATATCGTAATAATAGAGGTTTTCTATAAATGTTTAAGTAAATTTTATTTGAAGAATTTAGCCCTGAGTAGAATATGCTCTACTATAGGCACATAGCTAACTGTGAATTACAGACATGCACCAGAAATGCATACCAATGTCTTTGCATAGCAAGTATTCAATGTGAATCTTTGATTTGAAGTTTTCGTAGATTATCAGGACAAATCGATGAGAAATGACATATTTCGAAATCGAAAAACACTCGCTAGAGTGTGCTACTTGTAATACTTCACGCCCGATCGGAATATCCCACTATCATAATCGCCCTCTACATTCCTGAAGGTATTGTTCGTCCAACGTTCATTGTGTCCCATCTTACCGAGTATACGTCCATCAGGACTGGTTATTCCTTCGA
>JAGLOK010000172.1 GCA_023139005.1 Clostridiales bacterium
GATTGCATAAAAGGTGTAACATTCATCAAAAAGTTGGTGGGATAGCAAGTTGGATAAGAATACCCAATTAGAACAACAGAAAATCAATCAGTACTTTATCGATTATAAAGATACTGGATCAGTAGAACTACGAGAAAAAATATTCACACATTTTAGCAATATTTCAAACATCATCGCACATCGATTTATCGGTAGAGGTATAGATTATGAAGATATCGTACAGGTCGCTTCTGTTTCTTTGTTGCGCGCGATTGATCGATTTGATATCAACAGAGGAATTAAGTTTCAGAGCTTTGCAGTCCCTACAATGATCGGTGAAATCAAGAACTACTTTAGAGACTACAATAGACCTATTAAGATCTCAAGAAGTAGTAGTGAGATGATTAAGAAGATGAAACTTGCAATCAACGAACTCACACTGCAATTGGAAAAAGTCCCTACGACAAAACAAATTGCAGACAGACTAAAGATATCAGAAGAACATACACTGGAGCTCCTTGAAGCTTCAAATAATATTAAAGTCACATCTCTTGATGCACAGAATGACAAGCATGATGAGAATGAACATCGCGTAAAGTTGGGAAACTTAGACAAGGGTTATGAGATGGTGGAAAACAGGCAATTGTTGACACAATCCTTTAAAGTACTTGACGAAAAAGAAAAGTATATAATCATTCAGCGGTTTTTTAAAAACAAAAGCCAACAAGTGATTGCTGAGCGCTTGAACGTATCGCAAATGTATGTATCAAGAGCGGAGAAAAAAGCACTTGAAAAAATGAGAAAAGAAATCCAAAATTAGGTTACTTTTGTTTAAAAACTCTCTCAATGGTTTATATATATATTATGAAAAATCTGAAAACAGAATGTTGTTATATGTCACATTATAAAATATACAATCAAGAAAATATCAAGAAAATAATTTTTGAAATTATCAAAGATATTAAAAAAGAAATCATTTTAACTGATGAGCTAACTTTCAATATTCGCTTGGTATTATCTGAACTTTTAAGAAACTCAATTGAGCATAATAATTCCAAAGAAGATGTAGATATTACATATGAAATCAATCAAGAACATCATCGAATTTATTTCAAAGTTGAAGACTCAGGTAGTGGATTTGATTATAATATAGTACAGAGCAAAAAAATAAAAAAAGATGTATTTGATAATCGTGGAAGAGGCTTAGTCATTGTACATGGACTGTGTGATAGGGTAGAGTACAATGAGCAAGGAAATTCAGTAGCATTTACGATGACATTATAGTATACAAAGATTCAAGGTTTTAAAAAACTTAATATTTAGTGAACTTTTTAAATACTTGCATTGAATCGTATTGATATTGCAAGTATTTTTGCATATAATTAACCTACTAATAACAAGAGGATATTTTTTGACATACACAAATAGAAAAAGACAAAGATTTAAGATAAAACCACGGTTTTATCTCTTTCTAGCTATATTTATTGCAATTATTGTTTGGGCTATATTTGCAATATCCAGATTGTTTGAACCGCTCAAAGTCGAATGGGGGAGACTATCAACTGATCTGCCAATCACCGCGATTATCGTACGCGATGAACAAGTGGTATTCTCTAGTGAATACGGTAAATTTGAAAGTATTGCAGGAGAAGGAGATTCTGTATCTCAAGGAGAGGAAGTTGCGATTATGTATCATTCTGAGTTTTCAGAAGAGGATATTGATACACTAATCTCAATTCGTCAAAACATCAAAAATTATCAAGAGGAAAATGTCTTAAAAAATATTAAACATGGAGACCTCAACGAAATTGATCTTCAAATTGAAGGATTGATTGATGAAATAACGGAGTTGGTACGTATAAATGATTTACGAATTCTACCTGTTAAGGAACGAGAGCTAAAAACCATTATGGAAGATAGAAGGACATATTTGAATGATACGCTACATAGAGATGCAAAACTCGATGAAGATTTTCAAAGAGAAGAAGTAATGGTAGATAAAATTCAAAGAAGTGTAATCAGCATACAGTCACCAAATACAGGGATTATCAGTTTCTTCCTAGACGGTATAGAAGGTGCACTGCAAAAAGAAAGTGTAGAGCTGATTAACAATGAGGATTTTGAAAACATTGAAAAACAATTACTCACATCCAGTATCATATCAAACATCAATGAAGGCTCACTGGTTACATTGGATCAAGCAATATATAGAATTATCGATCCCAATCACTGGTATGCAGTGATTAAAATGCCTAGAAATAAAAACACATTAGTTAAAGGCGGCTCATGTGATGTTACATTTGAAAGCTATGCAAAGACTATCAATAACGCGTATGTATTTGATGTAAGGCACTATGACAAAGAAGTAATCATAGTCCTTGAGATCAATCAGAATATTGGTCCAATGGCGTCTCTTCGTATTGTTACAGGACATCTAGGAAGAAGCAATGAAGGATATAAAGTACCAAACAGTGTACTGGTACAGGTTGATGATCAAAGAGGAATATTTGTCTTCAAGGAAGATAATTCTAAAGTATTTATTCCAATAAAGATAATCGATCAGAATCATTTTGAGACAATAATTTCTGTATTGGATACATCTAATGAGACTATTTATCCCGGACAAGTTTTGGTAAAACCATGAGTATAAAAGAAAATATTGATATAATTCGTAAGAACATAGATGCTGCACTTGTCTCTTCATCAAGAGACAAAAACAGCGTTGAAGTCATTGCAGTAAGCAAGAGAGTTCATGTAGAAAGCATACGCATTGCACATAATTGTGGGATTCAATCTTTCGGCGAAAACTATGTTCAGGAACTTAGAGAAAAGGTCAATCAAATTGATGATGTAAGTTGGCATTTCATTGGACAATTGCAGTCAAATAAGGTAAAATACATCATTAGAGAAATATATATGCTACATTCATTAGACCGCCTGTCTCTTACTAAAGAGTTGGACAAGCATTTGAGGCAATTGGATAAAAAGCTTAAGGTACTTGTACAAGTAAACATTAGCCATGAGCCACAAAAGGGCGGGGTATTGCCAAGCGATGTTGAAAGATTCTTAAATGAATTGATGCAATTTGATACATTGGATGTTTGTGGTTTGATGTGTATGCCTGCTGTAGATAACACTACATTAGAAACAGTCAGAGATTTTGCAGCTACAAAAGATATATATGATACTATGAAAAGTGCTGGGTTTAATATGCGTTACTTGTCAATGGGAATGTCAAATGACTATATAGACGCAATAAAACAAGGCGCAAATTTGGTGCGTGTCGGAAGTGCAATTTTCGGCATGAGAACATAGGAGGACAATAATGGCAGGAAGTTTCCTCAATAAACTATTGACGTTTATTGGTGCAGAGGCAAAAGAAGAAAGGGATGGATACGGAATGGATTCATTGCCTGAATCAAGTCAAGATGCACAGCCCTATTCAACGAATAGAAATAGTACAACTCGCGATGGAGAAAGAGACCGTGAACATACAAGAAGGAGCACTTCTTCATCTTTAGGCAACAGAAGAAGCTATGAAGAATCTAGGGCAAATGCACCACAAATGGGTGCTAGCACTGCTTCTGCAGACGCTGTAAGAATGGTTGTATTTCAACCACAAACATATGAAGATACACAAACGATTATTGATAACTTAAAGTCAAGAAAACCGGTCATTGTTAATCTTGAAAGTTTGAACACAGATGTTGCACAACGTGTATTGGACTTTATTAGCGGTGCTATATATGCACTCGATGGTAGTGTCAGAAAGGTATCCAAGGGAATATTTTTGCTGGCTCCAAAAGGCGTTGATATATCAGGCAACTTTACATCAGCATTACCCGGCAGTGTCAAAGGGAAGAATTACTTCAATCTCCCACGACGTTCAGAATAGGTGAGAAATGGCTGTAACTAGAGTTGTTATTAATATCATAAATCTTTTAATTAGTGCATGTACAGGTATAATATTTATAAATGTTATATTGTCTTGGGTTTTACCGCCAACACATGCGGTAAAGCAGTTCTTTGACTTTATTACAGCACCAATACTACGACCGATTCGTCGGCTATTGCAACCATTGATGGCAAAGTCTTCGATACCACTTGACTTATCTCCAATTGTTGCGTTTTTGCTTTTGTCACTTCTTGGACAATTGCTAAACCTATTATGGGGTGCATTATTCTAATTCATGGAGGGAACTATGGCTATTGATATCAAAAAAATTCAGGAAATCACATTTTCTCAAAGTTTCAGAGGCTATAACACAGATGAAGTGGATGATTATTTGGATGAGCTGTATGACGGTGCATCCATCATTGATAAGAAAATGAAGGAACTTGAAGCAAAAGTTCAAGAGTTAGAAAGCTCGAGAGGCAATGATGCAGAGTTTAATGATGATAGTACAAATATCATTGCAGATGCACAAATAACTGCTGATGAGATCATATCAAAGGCAACACAGAAGGCACAAGAGATATTAGCCAATGCAAAAGATATGTTATCAAACCCCACAGCAACACCTTCAGAATTGGGTGCAGGGGAGATTGGCAAACTCAAAATGCTAATTAAAGAAACCTATGCAAAGCAAATGCACATGATTGAAAATATTTCTATCAAGGACGATACAGAGAAAAAGCTAGTTTTTGAAAAAGTGGAAGAACCGGTACCATTCAGAAGAGTAGAACCACAACAGTCTAAACCACCATCGATATCATTTGCAGGTATTGTAAACAAACCTGATGATAAGGTTCAAGATGTAGTCAGGGAAGCTGCACCAAAAGATATATTCTCAGAGATCAGCTCTATTGGTCTAAATGATGCAACACAAACATTTAAAGCTGTAGAACCTCAACCCGTTG
>JAGLOK010000173.1 GCA_023139005.1 Clostridiales bacterium
TTGTATTGCACACTGTAAATCATGTGATCATACTTTTATTGCGGCTTGTAATGTACTTTATGATGAGTATAGAGGACTATGCCCAGAGTGTGGATCGAGTGCCATAGAATGTAGCAACCCTCAAGGGGAATGTGCATTAGGCCCCAGAAGACATCAGGCTATTCAAGGGTGCATACGAACAGATCAAAAAGAAATCAAACAATTATTGTCTCAGAATGATAAAAATATTCGATTGCAAGCTATTTTAGATAAGATGGATGACAAAAAGAAGAAGAGTTTTTTGAATAATCGAAAAAAAGAACTTTCATCAGAATTATCAGATATAGAAAAATTAATTGATATATATCAAATCGAAATTAAGAAATAGATAGCAAAACCCCCGGAATCTTAAGAAAATTGAATGCGTCCAATGATATAATAAAGCCCAGTGGAGGGTTATCATGAAAAAAATTGCATTGATAATACTGAGTATGTTTTTCATTATCGGTCTGTTTGGATGTACAAATCAAATAGATGATCAGAACATTATTCCCGATGGTGCAACATGTATCCTCTCACCTGATATTGTAGGTAAGATCATAGATATCGACACATCCAATGCAATAAGAGTTTTGGTTGATTCTACAACTGATGGTATCAAAGGACAAATATGGGTAGCAATTGATATTGATACCGTATTTGTAAATGAAGATAAGGATACAAACATTGAAAACATTGATGTAACACAATATTTTGAAATCGGTAATGTTGTTGCGGTGCTGTCAGATGGTGTGATAATGGAGTCCTATCCAATGCAGACAACTGCAATCAGTGTATATGATAGTTTGAAGTAATAAAAAAGAGATGGCATTACACCATCCCTTTTACAACTACAATTATTGCTTATCAATTAGTTTTTCATAAAAATATTCAACATCATACTTTTCTGCCCACTTTAATACCTGTGCAGACCAAGCATCTATGTTTCGTATGTTGATTAGTTCATCATATAATGCATTCCTTGCAACATCAATATCTATAGGACCTGAAGGAACATCAGAGAAATATTCCAATATATGATAGCCATAGTCTGTTGCTACCAGCCCTGAGATATCTCCTAATTTTTTGAGAGCCATACCTGCTTCTGTGAATTCAGGAACATAAGTCTTACTTTCGCTAAACATCAAATATCCATTGGGGAACGAGACCATACCAGGGTCATCATTGTACTCTTTTATGGCTTCATTCATGGTAATATCACTGCTTTGTAGTAATGTGAGGGCTTCATCTGCTTCATCTTGTATAGTTTCCAGTGATTTTGCAACCAGTTCATTTGCAGTTTTATCGTCTCCTGCAGAACGCAGATTTCCTATTTGTTGTACTATCTCGTCTTCGAATTTAATAAGAACATGTCGTATATATCGGAAGCCTTCTGGGATATAGTATGGCTTGTAGTCACCTTGTGTAGTGTAGTACTCATATGCAGATAGATCTTCTTCAAACAAATCCTTGTCTTTTTCAACATACGAATTAAAAAGAGTATTTACATCCTCATCTGACACAGAGACACTAATCAAAGCAGCTTTTGCATTATCCAGTGCAATTTCATCAATAAAGTAATCTAGAAGCTCGGTTTCGGTTAAACCAAAATCATCATAAACAATTTGAGTATATTTTAACTCTAAATCTGCTAAATCCTTATCAGTATAATCTGTGGGAAGCTCTGCAAGCATTTGCTCTTGCATTGTTGCCAGTGCATTTCGGACAACTGTGTCACGAGATGCTTTTGCGGAAGTATGCTCTGCCTCTGTAAGGTTATAATGACCTAATTCAACAAGCTCTTTTTTCATGATAATTTGGTTTGTACAATATTCTAGAACTTTATCTTTCAGCTCTGCAAGTTGCTCTGAATATTCAGGATTCACGAGGTCTTCTGCCTTTATATTGTATTGTTCCATGGCGTTTTTCCAATACTGATTATATTGTGTTTTAAACACCTTTTCACCACTAATCTTTGCAACAACAGTCCTTGCATCAGGGTCTTTTGAACACCCAGTCAACAATACAGTAGATACAAGGATAAGTAATATAAATATTACAATTATTTTTTTATTCAATTTAACATACCTCCAATTAATCATAGTGTATCTTATCATATATTTTTAAGAATTACTAACACATACCGATGAATTTTCTATTAACATCCTGTATGAATTATTAAATATTAACAATTTATTTATTTTACCATAAAAATATATATGTTATAATGTTTTGATGAAAAAAATACTATTAAAAATTATTGTGACCATACTACTTGTTATTGTTGTAATACCCTTCTCTGGATGTTTGAAAGATTTTGATGTGTCTCGGCTAATTGAAGATCCTCTGCCATATGAAGCACCCGAAATATATGATTGGGAAGAAAAGATATACCCAAACGATGTTGAAGATAAATACGAAGGTGCATATATGTACATCAATCCAACTTTTGGTGACAGATTACGCTTACTAGGGATGGAATATTTAGTGCAGCAAATCATGGAAGCATCCGAAGCCCCTAATCGTATCTTGGATATCAATCCTCCAAGACGCGGATATGAAAACAAGATTGATATATTTGACAGAAATGATACATTGATTGCATCATTTGAGATATCATCAGACTTTATGCCTTATGCACGGTTGGACAATAAGGCACCATTATTCTTGTTACCTGATTATGCATATTATACGATTGAATATAGTCTTTGGCAGATTGGATCATCTTTGGTTGCACCGCTTGAACAATGGGAACGATATCCACCATTAGGAGATGAGCGCGCACAGTATAAAAAAGAAGAACTAGA
>JAGLOK010000174.1 GCA_023139005.1 Clostridiales bacterium
TGAATTCTGCCATTTTTTCCTTAGACAATCCATTTTCCCATGTTTTTTCTCTGATTGTCTCATCACTATCCATAAGTGATAATATCAAATCATATATCCTTGAAAAATACTCTTTCTCCTTTATTCTACCGAGCTTTTTTTCCTCTGTAGTCAATAGTGCCATTTGCTTAAGCCAATCGGTTTTATATGTACTAAGATATTTATATAAACTTTCGTAAATTTCTTGGATCTTATTATAAAAGCCTTTATCACCTAAAGTCATAAACTCTTTTTGCATGAAAGCTTCTTTCCAAAAATCTCCTATTACAGCAACAAGTAAATCAGCTTTTGTTGAGTAGTAATTATAAACAGTTCCAATTGATATCCCGCTTAATTTTACGACTTGACGTATGCTTATTTTATTAATACCCTGCTTTTTTGCAATTTCCTTTGCAGTAGATAAAATGGTTTGCTTTGGATTTATATCTTTTCGATTCATAATCTTCTACCTAACTGAACATTGTTCACTTTGAATTATATATACTATATTTTTTATTGTCAAGAGCTATACCACAAAACCTAATATACTATTGTATGTAATCTCTTTTTGTTTCCATAACTTAATAAATTTAAGAAAATGTTTTGCAAATATGAAATTAAAACAGTTGGTTATTATGTTGATTTATAATTTTAAATAGTCAGCTAAATGATGGTAAAAGTGTTTTTTATCATTATTAATGCTAAAACAAAAACGATTTAAATGCTTTAAGACTTCGTGAGGTTATATTATAAATGAGTGGAGTGTATCGAGCATACGTGAGAAGATTTTATCATATGGCATCGCGGCGGAAATCATCTTCTGCAAGATGATGGTTAGAGCATTTTAATCACTCTATAACATATAAACAAGCACCGTATCTCTACAATGCTTGTATGTTTTTATATATTGCTTTGCTTAGCGTTTGTTGCGTTTCTTTCTTGCAGCCTCTGCTTTTTTCTTTTTCTTCACGCTAGGCTTTTCATAATGCTCACGCTTACGTACTTCTGCTAAGACGCCGCTGCGCGCAGTTTTACGCTTGAATCTGCGTAATGCACTTTCAAGGGTTTCATTTTCTCCAACTCTTACTTCTGACATGTTCTCCCCTCCCTTCATATCTGGGAATTATCGTTCTTCATTGTGTCTTGAAAAACGACACAAAGGTATTATACTTCGCTGTGAATATCTTGTCAATTCATTTTTCTGTATAAAAATTTTAATTATCCGAAGTCTTCTCCGAATGTTTTGCCTGCTAGCACATGAAAGTGGAAGTGATCCACCGATTGTCCGCCACCTTCTCCTGTGTTGGTTACAGTGCGAAAGCCACTATCTTGAACACCCAGTGCTTTTGCGACCTCTGTCACTGCACAAGCCATGTCTTTAAGTAGCTGTGCATCTTCTGATGCTTGCATAATGTTTGCAATATGCTTTTTGGGGATGACGACAACGTGCATGGGTGCCTTGGGATTGATATCGTGAAATGCCAAAGTCCTATCGTCTTCGTATACCTTATGGCATGGAATCTCACCTTCGATGATTTTGCAGAAAATACAGTGTGCCATTTGATTTCTCCTTGTGTTGGTTAAGGTATATTATATAAAGCATTTAATTAATATACAAGCTACATATCCCTAATGCATGCATTGATTGTTGTTTGAATGGATGCTTTGATACCACCTCTTTTGTAGCCTAATTCTTCAGCGGATATAGATGCGTCATAGTACAACTCTTGGCACATGATGTCTCTGAATAAGTGTAATGGATCAAGTCCTGATTCTACACCTTCTCTTTTGTCCTGCCACTTCATCTTCCTGCCCCAAAGATATGCAAGGGAACACGGTATGGTGATGACTTTCTTTTTGCTCATATTCATCGCATCCAGCATCGTTTGTATCATCTTCTTCCAAGACATGTTTTCATCGCCAATGGGATACTTTGTGCCATGCTTTCCATGCAAGGTAGCGCCAACAACAGCTTCTGCCACATGCTCTACTGCAATCATATTGCTACCGCCCTTGGGATAGAAGATAACTTTCTTTTGCTGTAAGCGCTTAACGAGTATATCCTTCCACAATGGTACTCTTTCGGGCATGGTGCCGAAGATGTATGGAAGCTCTAATATCATAACATCCATCAACCCCTTACCTTCTGCAATGGCATCATTTGCTTGTTGTACCCTACAGTTGATATAGGAATGGTGCTTTGTAAGCTTTCTATCGGGAAATAGTCTATCAAAGGTTGCAAAGTATGAGTTGAGTACAACGCATCGCTTGATGCCTGCATCTCTCGCTGCAGTTATCACTTTGATGCATGCAGTGACCAGTCTGTCATAAAAGAATGTATATGCTATGCCTTTAGGTTTTGCTCTGTCATCCGGTCCTACTGCATATACAATCGCATCATACCCTGTGAGCACCTCGATGAGTTCATGCTTCTTCATTTCAAATACATTGTCATAAGTGATATCAACATCTTTGGGAAACCAGTCTCCAAGTGGGATGTCCGGCAGGGATATGGTAGATACCTGATGTCCTTTCTTCAAGAACTCCAGTACCGTATAGTATCCTATAAAGCCTGTTCCGCCGATCACTATGACCTTCATCTTTATGCTCCCTGTTTTGTGTTGTATGCACTATAGATATAATATCACATATCCATATGCAATCAAACGCTTTATGCATTGTCATTTTCATTATAAAAGAATATAATAATGCTATTAGCATATAAGGGGATTTCATGGACAATTTCATTTATCAAAACCAAACGAAGATCGTATTCGGAAAAGATACGGAGAACATGGTGGGCAGCTTGATTGCACCAACTTATAAAAAAGTACTACTACACTATGGTGGTGGTAGTATCAAAAAGTCAGGACTATATGATCGCGTTATCGCATCGCTTGAAAAAAGTGGTGTTGACTATATAGAACTATCCGGTGTTGCACCCAATCCAAGGCTGTCCCTTGTGAATGAGGGTATTGCATTGTGCCGCGAAAACGATGTAGACTTCATCCTTGCAGTGGGTGGTGGCTCAGTCATAGACTCTGCCAAAGCCATTGCTATTGGCGTACTGTATGATGGCGATGTATGGGATTTCTTCATAGGCAAAAAGAAGGCAGAAGATTCTTTACCCTTTGGCAGTATCGTAACCATTCCAGCAGCTGGAAGTGAAAACAGCGTATCGTGTGTTGTTACCAATGATGACATCAATATCAAGAAAGGCATGGTGAGCACCCGTGCTGAGTTCGCCATACTCAATCCAGAGCTTACATACACATTGCCCCCCTATCAATCAGCAGCTGGGGCTATCGACATCCTAGCACATGTGATGGAGCGATACTTCACACCCACACCCGATGTGGGCTTTACCGACAGGCTATGTGAAGCGACAATGAAAACAATCATCGACAATGCACCCATCATCATGGAAAACCCAGAAGACTATAACGCACGCGCACAGATCATGTGGGCATCGACTATCGCGCACAATGGACTGCTCAACACAGGAAGATTGGGCGACTGGGCATCACATCACATTCAACATGCGATGGGTGGCATGGTTGATATGGCGCATGGTGCGGGACTTGCTGTAGTTTTCCCTGCATGGATGCAATATGTCTACAAACATGATATTGCACGGTTTAAGCAATTTGCAATGCGAGTATGGGATATGGATGCTGCCTTTGGAAGCGATGAGGACATCGTGCTTGAGGGCATCCGCCGATACAAAGCCTTTGCACAATCGTTGGGACTGCCGACAACGCTCAAAGAACTGGGCATATCCGAGGAATGGATTCCTAAAATGGCAAAAATATGCGGTCGTGATGGAAAATTTGTTGTGCTTGAAGTGTCTGATATTATCGAAATATACAAACTAGCTTTAGTGTGAGGTAACAATTAATGGCTAATGATGACTTAAAAAAGAAAGTTAATCAATTTGCATTCTCGTCTGTTGAGATGATGGGAAAGTATATCGCAGGCAAAGTAGTTGCATCCATCATCGTAGGTGTTGCAACATTCTTCTTCTGCCGATATATCGACATTCGACCTGCATGGCTTCTTGCAATCATTGCGGGGTTGGGCAACCTGATTCCCATCGTTGGCCCTTGGATTGTTATGATTATCTGCGCGCTCTTTGCAGTCTTTCAAGATCCTATGGACGCACTGTATATCTCGATTTTCTGTATTGCCATTCAAACATTGGACCAATTTCTAATCACACCACTGGTTGTCGGCAAGGGCATTGACCTCAGTCCGCTAGTGATTATCGTCGTAATCACTGTAGGCTCGTTGTTCCTAGGATTTTGGGGGCTGATGTTTGCCATTCCCATCGCGGCAGTTGTGAAGATCTTTTATACCATATTCATCAAAAACAGAGACAGGAAGCCTGCCTCTGAAGAAGTTGTTGTGATTGATAAGGGGGACGTGGATTAGGGCGTCTTCTATTGAGATAGTAGTATTAGTATGGATATGAAAGCTACTACAACGACAACGGCAATAATAATTCCTTTAATCTTTCTCTTTCTTTCTATTTCTAATTGACGCTCATAGAGTTCTTTTCTCTTTACTTTAGCTCTGGTAACTGATTCTTCTCTTTGCTGTCTTTCTTTTTCTCTGCGCTTCATATCAACTTTATCTTTTTCTTCTTTTTCTTTTAACTGTTGTGTAGCGATTTCATTGAGATACCTTACATCCAGTATATCAAACTGTTTTTGCTTATCCCTGCCACAATAGCAACAAATCGACCACTCGTCTTTGTTTACCCGTCCACAGCAGCAACTCCAGATACCACCGGTGTGTTGCTTTGGAAGATATTCTACTGATGCATAATCGCAATATGTAAGTTTATCAATAATTATATCTAGTGCAAACTGATATGCTTCTGTATCCAGTGAATCTAGTGTCTCT
>JAGLOK010000175.1 GCA_023139005.1 Clostridiales bacterium
GTTGGCAAACCTAAGTTTATTGTACTAAAGGAGGTTTTATTTTCATACTCACCGCTAGAAGCTCTTTGGTACCACACGCCTAGCGTGTGGTTTTGTTAGACAACAAGAAAGCAAATGCTCCCGTTTGGGAGCATTTTGATTTAAACTGTTATCTGTTTTATAATTCGTGAAGGATTTGATTTCCAAATACATCAACCGTAAGGGCGCAACATATACCATCTAAATTCTTGATATGCAAATAGCGACCTAGTGTTGGCTTTTCGTGTGTACGTACATCGAAGTCATCAATATAATATATATCATTTACTACTCTTCCCACAGACCAATAGTCGATTAGTGTATCTTCGGTGGGAAGTAATGTGTTGCTATAATATTTTTCCCCACCATCTATACGATAATCATCTAAGTGAATACTTTTTGATGATGATGAGAAATTTGTTTTGAATTTAACATTTGGGATGCTACTATACTGATTAATATCTTCCCATACGATTTGAAATGATTTACCTAGCGATGCAATGTTTGTCTTTGAAAGATGAATGCTACTTAAGCTATTATCACACATTATGAAATTTCTGTTTGTTTTTGTGGCAACAATACCGGTCGTTCCACTTCCTGCAAAGGGGTCGCATATCAATGCATTTTCAGGGCTTGCACATAGTAGAATTCTTTCTAGTAATTCTTCGGGTTTCTGACCTTCATAGCGGTATCGATCATTGTCCAACATAACATCAATATCATCCCATACATCACCAATGCATACTAAATCATCTTCATAATACTTATACTCTTTTCCGGAAGTTATGATGGAATAGTACACGCGACCGTCTGGTGCGGCATTTTTTTTCATGTGATTGCGCCTTTCTTTTCCTCTTGCGATACTAGAAGGGATAGGGTTAAAATATCCTTCTTTTGACTTTCTGTATAGAAAGAGTGTGTCGTGACACTTCTTAAAATGACATGAAGGATTACCTGTTTGCTCGTATGACCATATGATTTCATTTACAAAATTACTTTTTCCGAATATTTTATCTAACATTAATCTCATAGGTGCTATAGTTTTATAAGACGTGTGGACACAGATGTTTCCGGTGTCTATAAGTAGTGCTTTACAGTTTTTTATTACCTTTTCAATCATCAAGAAATATTCTTTTTTACTGCTAGGCATGTCAATAGAATCACTGTGTGTTATGCGACCTTGATTTGCACCTACTTTTTGTATATGCTTGTAACTATATCCAGAAATATTTGGTAAATCAATATACACTAAGTCCACTGTATTGCTGTATTCCTCAAGCCAAGAGGATGTTGTGGCTGTTGCGTCACCATAGTAAAGCTTGCTAATCGGGTGGCTGCCTAATATTTCTATCAAAATATCACTCCTTAAGAATGTGAGATGTAATGTCAAATCAATTGATACAGTCGGCTTATAAAACGCTTTCAGGCTATACTCCTCTTTCGGGAGATTGTGGTAGATTGTGCAATAGTGCATGTTGCACATCAGAAGGTGCGATGCTGTTGTTCCCATATGAATATGATTTAGTAAAAGAACAAAATTATGAATTCACAAAGCAAAATCTAAAAGGATTTGGGGATGTCTATGCGATGACATGCAATGGTACATGTGATAGAGCCTTTAGACCATTGAGTTGTCGCATTTTTCCGCTTGCACCAAAGATGATTCAGGGAAAGCTTTATGTACAACTTGATGCACGTGGAAGAAGTGTTTGTCAGTTGACTCATCAGTCGATTTTGTCACTTAATGAAGAATTTATAATTGCTGTAAAGAAAACGTTGATTATGCTATCTGAAGATGATACAATAACGCGATGCTTATCAGCAATGTCAGAATTAGTCGATCTATACAAGAGAAAAATACTATAATTATATTTTAGTTTTTTTTATAACAAAAAGCAATATAAAGGGATAATAATTGAAAAAAGAAAGTAATCATATCTTATCTCCGCAAGAGGTAGATAAAAAGAATTTTGAGCTCTCTATTATAAATGGCGTGACATTTAGAGTCGGTTTTGAGTATGTCAATGCCTTTACAATCATATCTGTTTTTATTCATTCATTAACAGGCTCTGTGCAGCTTGTAGGACTTGCCCAGTTTATACAGACGTTTTTCAATCAACTTGGAAGATTTATTAACTCTCCGAAAATACATGCAATACATAATCAACCGGACTATTTGGGTAAGGTTAGCTTAATCTCTAGATTAATGTGGTTGATATTATCCATCATGCTATTCTTGAATGTCGGAACAATATTGCTAATCTATGCAACGATGATAACTATTGCAGTATCTTGGTTCTTGAATGGCTTAGTCTGGCCTGTTTTTGAAGATCATTTTGCAAGAACTATATTACCGAGACGTATCAGTGAGCTTTTGGGATATAGAGAACTCTTTGGTGGACTGGCTGCATTTTTGGGTGCGTATATATTGAAGTGGATATTAGGGTCGGGTGTAGCTTTCAATAATAAGTACGCGATCCTTTTCTTTGTAGGATTTCTTTTTATGGCAATATCCTGTTTCCCCTTTTTTGCAATGAAAGATCCATATCATAAAGTAGATGAAAATCCGATGTCATTACTTAAGGTGCTTAGAAATGCTGCAAATATCATCAGAAAAGACAGCAACTATAAGTGGTATTTGTTCATGCGGAGCGTATGGATTGTCGTCGATTTTGCATTGCTGTGGACATTAATTGCCGTGAAGTCAGTGGGTGCACTTAATGACTTGATGATATCATATATGCTAATAGTACAGGTAGTCGGAAGATTAGGTGGTGGAGTTTTTTGGGGTAAGATTGCAAAAAAATGGGGAAGCCGAACGACCATTATTATAGCACAGGCAATCAATATTATCATTGCTGTATCAATGATAATTGTACTGGGTACTGATGGAGTGTCCAACATTATTTATTTGATAATGAATTTTGTTGTTGGATTTTCCACACCGGCGATTCTTGCAGCTTTTGTATATTTTTCAGAAACGGCACCCATAAGACGTCGACCAAGGTTTATGGCAATAGAAAGTGGGATTTCATTACCACTTGCATTCATATCATATTTGTTTGGAATAATTGCGGACAAATCAGGATTTGCACCAATCTACTTCATCTTAATAGCTGGTGCTGCATTGATTTGTGCTATTGCAATTTTCAAGCTTTTAAAGCCCAGTGAGATATCATCCATTGTTTTATAGAGATGCGTTGATATAGTTATATAGCCCCGGCGAACACGAAATAGCTCATAGGTAAACATCGCAAGTTATGATAGTGAAGGAGAGTTTGGCTAGAAAGAATGAATTTCAGAGAAAAAGCATGATTAAAAAGGAAAAATAAGACTAAAAAAATAAGAAGATTATCTTGACTTAAAAAACAGCCTTTGGTATAATTGTAAATTGCATTGAATATTAAGATGCGGTAGTGTCGCTCTTTTTAAAAACGTGTGAAATATTAGCCTTTTCTGCAGTAGTGTTTGGACAGTAAAACACGCTTCTAAGGTAATTTTACCACTTTTAAAAAAGCGTGTCAAAGGCTACAATGATTATGGTTAAAAACAATTTTTATATAGGGGTGTGAAACTTTATATGGCCCATGAAGTTAAGTTGAACGAAGTACAAACAGGAAGACGTACCAGAATGTCATTTTCGCGAATAGAGGAAGTCCTTGAAATACCTGACCTCATAGCGATACAAAAGGATAGCTATCAACGCTTTCTTGAAACGGGACTTCGTGAAGTTCTTGATGACATCTCTCCAATTAATGACTACTCGGATACATTGTCTCTTGAACTTGTAGATTATCGATTAGAAGACAAGGCAAAGTATTCTGTTGATGAGTGCAAAGAACGTGACGTAACATACTCAGCCCCGATGCGGGTGAAAGTACGTCTTATTAATCGTGAAACAGGTGAAGTGAAAGAGCAAGAGGTTTTCATGGGAGATTTCCCATTGATGACAAAAACCGGTACATTTATTATCAATGGTGCAGAACGTGTTATCGTATCACAGCTTGTTCGCTCTCCAGGTGTTATTTTCGGAAGCGGTATTGACAAGAATGGTAATCCAACACATCAAGCAACACTGATTCCAAACAGAGGTGCATGGCTTGAGCTAGAAAGCGACTATAATAATATATTATGGGTACGCGTTGACAGAACACGTAAGCAACCTGCAACAGTTTTATTGCGTGCATTAGGTTATGGAACCGACGCTCAGATTATTGATACATTTGGTGAGAATGAACGCCTTGACCTATCTATGGCAAAAGATCCATCAAAAACGATGGAAGGCGGATTACTGGAAATATACAAACGCCTACGTCCCGGTGAACCTCCTACAGTTGAAAGTGCACAGTCTCTAATTTCATCCTTATTCTTTGATGCAAGACGCTATGACTTAGCGCGCGTAGGAAGATACAAGTTTAACAAAAAATTATCTCTTGCATTGCGTATTGAAGGTAGAATTTCAGCAGAAAATGTAATTGATGAAAATACCGGTGAAGTGCTTGTTAAAAACGGTGAGAAGATTGATGGAGAACTAGCAATTAAGATTGAAAATACCGGCAAACAATCTGTCGCAATTGCACTTGAAAGTTCTAAGATTAAAATACTAGGCAACCGATTTGTTGATCCAAACTATTATTTGAAACCATTGGACATGGATGCGCATGATCTTGGATTGAATGAAAAAGTTCACTATCCTACGCTTAAGGAAATACTTAATGAGTTTGAAGATGATAAAGAAAAATTAGCTATTGAAATTAAAAATAGTAGGAATGTTTTAATTCCGCGCCATGTACATCCTGACGATATTGCAGCATCATTTAGTTATTTCTTAGGCTTATTTTCAGGGATTGGTCGCTCAGATGATATCGATCATCTCGGTAATAGAAGATTGCGTTCAGTTGGTGAATTATTACAAAACCAGTTCCGTATTGGTCTATCAAGACTTGAACGTGTCGTTAAAGAACGTATGGCTATTCAAGATATGGAAAATATTACACCGCAAGCATTAATTAATATAAGACCTGTCACAGCAGCTATAAAAGAATTCTTCGGATCATCTCAGCTTTCACATTTCATGGACCAAACCAATCCATTAGCTGAGCTAACAAATAAACGAAGATTGTCTGCATTGGGACCGGGTGGATTAAACAGAGACCGTGCATCATTTGATGTACGTGACGTGCATCACTCACACTATGGGCGTATGTGTCCTATTGAAACGCCTGAAGGACCAAACATTGGTTTGATTGGATCACTTGCAATATATTCTAAGACTAATGAATATGGATTTATTCAAACACCATATCGCTATGTTGATAAAAAGACAGGGATTGTTAGCAATGAAATATCCTATATGACCGCCGATGAGGAAGATCGCTTCATTATCGCGCAAGCCAACGAACCTATGACTAAAGATAATAAATTCACACATGAATACATTGCAGCACGTGCTTATGGAGATATCATGGAAGTGCGAAGTGATGCAGCAGACTATATGGATGTTTCACCAAAGCAAGTTGTGTCCGTTGCAACAGCAATGATTCCATTCTTGGAAAACGATGATGCAAACCGTGCACTCATGGGATCCAATATGCAACGTCAATCCGTTCCGTTAATCTGCCCCGAGGCACCATTAATTGGGACAGGTATGGAAGCAAAGGCGGCATTTGATAGTGGGGTTATTGCAATCGCAAAGAATGATGGTGTTGTTGAAAAAGTTTCATCATCTGAGATTATTGTTAAAGAAAAAGATGGAAATCTAAATTCATATAAACTGCATAAGTTTGCACGAAGCAACCAAGGAACATGTATTAACCAACATCCATTAGTAAAGCAAGGAGACAAGGTTAAGAAGAATGATATCATCGCAGATGGTCCTTCAACAGACCAAGGAGAATTGGCATTGGGTAGAAATATACTCATTGGGTTCATGCCTTGGGAAGGATACAACTTCGAGGATGCAATACTCATATCAGAGAAACTACTTAAAGAAGATGTGTTCACATCAATTCATATTGAAGAGTATGAATGTGAAGCGCGAGATACGAAGTTAGGCTCAGAAGAGATTACAAGAGAAATCCCTAATGTTGGAGAAGATGTACTCAGCGAGCTTGATGAACGTGGCGTAATACGAATTGGAGCAGAGGTTGAGCCCGGAGATGTATTGGTAGGTAAAGTAACGCCTAAGGGTGAAACAGAGCTAAACCCAGAGGAAAGACTATTGCGTGCTATATTCGGAGAAAAGGTCCGTGAAGTTCGTGATACATCCCTAAAAGTACCACATGGTGCTGCGGGTATTGTTGTTGATGTAAAGACATTTACAAGAGAAAATCATGATGAAATGTCTACCGGTGTCAATGAAATGGTTCGTGTATATATTGCACAACGCAGGAAGATCTCCGTTGGAGATAAGATGGCAGGACGTCATGGAAATAAGGGTGTTGTATCTAGGATACTACCAGAGGAAGACATGCCATTCCTACCGGATGGCACACCTATTGAGATATGTTTAAATCCACTTGGTGTTCCCTCTCGTATGAACATTGGTCAGGTACTCGAGGTTCATCTAGGACTGGTTGCTAAGAATAATGGTTGGCATATTGCAACTCCAGTATTCGATGGCGCTCATGAAGAAGATATCATCGAACTATTTAAAGATGCAGGTATGAGAGAAGATGGGAAGACTGTCCTATACGACGGACGCACAGGTCGCATGTTTGACAATCCTGTTACGGTTGGATATATGTATATGTTGAAATTGATTCACTTAGTTGATGACAAAATACATGCTCGTTCAACAGGTCCATATTCATTGGTTACACAGCAACCATTGGGTGGTAAAGCACAGTTTGGCGGACAACGCTTTGGTGAAATGGAAGTGTGGGCCTTAGAAGCATATGGTGCAGCCCATACACTACAGGAAATACTCACAGTTAAATCCGATGATGTTGTTGGTCGTGTGAAAACATATGAAGCGATCGTCAAGGGAGAAAATATCCCAGAACCCGGTATTCCAGAGAGCTTTAAAGTGCTCATCATGGAAATGAGATCTCTGTCATTGGATGTTTCAATCCTTAGTGAAGATAAGGGTGAAATACAGCTTCGCGAAAGCGACTATGAAGAGATTACACCAGAAGTACTAGGTGTTAACGTTGAAGGAGAAGAGGAAGGTAAGAAAGCAGATGATGGTTCTATTGAAGATTCATTTGAAGAGCTTGAACTTGGAGATCTTGAAGACCTTACCAGCTTATCAGACCTTGATATAGATGATTCACTCGACGATGACAATTTGGACATCGACTTGTCCGATGATAAAAATGATTAATAGTTTAAAATTTACTTTTTCGATATTGAAAGGAGGCAAGGTCCTTGTTTGAACTCAATCAGTTTGACTCTATGAGAATAGGACTTGCATCGCCGCAGAAGATTCTTGAATGGTCACACGGCGAAGTCAAAAAACCAGAAACTATCAACTACAGAACGTTGAAGCCGGAACGTGATGGCTTGTTTTGTGAGAGGATTTTTGGACCAACAAAAGACTGGGAATGCCATTGTGGTAAATACAAGCGCATCCGTTACAAAGGGATTATCTGTGACAAATGCGGTGTTGAAGTTACGCGTTCCAAAGTACGTCGAGAACGTATGGGACACATTGAACTTGCAGCACCAGTAAGTCATATATGGTACTTTAAGGGCATACCAAGTCGTATGGGACTGTTACTTGACATGTCACCGAAGCTACTAGAGCGTGTGTTGTATTTTGCAGCGTTCATCGTGACGGATCCCGGAGACACACCATTGGAGCATAAGCAAATATTGACTGATCGCGAATATCGCGAAAGTATTGATATGTATGGTGAAACATTTAAAGCTGCAATGGGTGCTGAGGCTGTCAAGGAAGTGCTACGTAGTATTGACCTTGAAACATTGGCTGAAGAATTGCATGACTTAACGGTTAATTCATCCGGTCAAAAACGCTTGCGTGCAATTAAACGTCTTGAAGTAGTTGAAGCATTTAGAAATAGTGGCAATCTACCAGAATGGATGATACTAGAAGTAGTTCCTGTAATTCCACCTGAGATTCGTCCTATGGTACAACTTGATGGTGGCAGATTTGCAACTAGCGATTTAAATGATTTGTATAGACGTGTTATTAACCGTAATAACAGACTGAAGAGATTGCTTGAGCTATCAGCTCCTGACATCATCGTGCGAAATGAAAAACGTATGCTTCAGGAATCTGTTGATGCGCTTATTGACAATGGTCGCAGAGGTCGCGCGGTAACAGGTCCAGGAAATAGACCACTCAAGTCACTATCGGATATGCTCCGAGGAAAGCAAGGACGTTTCCGTCAAAACTTACTCGGAAAACGCGTAGACTATTCAGGTCGTTCAGTTATCGTAGTTGGCCCAGAATTGAAGCTATATCAATGTGGTCTTCCAAAAGAAATGGCACTAGAACTATTTAAGCCATTTGTAATGAGAGAATTGGTAGGACGAGGATTAGCACATAACATAAAAAGCGCAAAACGTATGGTTGAGCGTGTCAGAGAAGAAGTATGGGACATCTTAGAAGAAGTCATCAAAGAACACCCGGTACTATTGAACCGTGCACCTACATTGCATCGCTTGGGTATCCAAGCATTTGAACCTGTTTTGGTTGAAGGACGTGCACTAAAGATTCACCCATTAGTTTGTGCTGCATACAATGCAGACTTTGACGGTGACCAAATGGCAGTTCATGTACCGCTATCTGTTGAAGCACAATCAGAAGCAAGATTTTTGATGCTTGCCACCAATAATATTCTAAAACCCGCAGACGGTCATCCTGTTGTAGCACCTTCCCAGGATATGGTTATTGGCATATATTATATGACATTGATTAAACCTGGCGCAAAGGGCGAAGGAAGAACTTTTACAAGCCCTGAAGAAGCTATGATGGCATATGAAGTTGGTGATATTGATATCTATGCATTAATCAAAGTTAGGGTTTCAAAAGTAATTGATGGTGAGTTGAAAACAAAGATCATTGAAACAACTACAGGTAAATTAATATTTAATGAAGCCATACCACAAGACTTGGGTTATGTAGATAGAAGTGATCCTGAAAAAGCACTTAATCTTGAAATTGAGAAACTTGTTGATAAAAAATTAATTACTGAGATTGTCGATAAAATATATAGAAAACACGGCAATACCCTAACAGCAAAAGTGCTTGACAATATCAAGGACCTCGGGTTTAAGTACTCAACACGCGGTGCGATTACAGTATCAGTAAGTGATATTAAAATCCCCAAGGAAAAAGCTTTACTAGTTGATAAGGCAGAAGAAAAAGTGCAAAAGGTAGAAAATGCATTTGCAGACGGCTTGATATCTGAGCAAGAAAGATATGAGCATGTAGTTAGCACATGGAAAGACACAACAGACCTTGTAACCAAGGCATTGCTAGATCACTTAGATGAATTCAACAATATCTACATGATGGCAAACTCTGGTGCGCGTGGTAATACATCGCAGATCAGACAGTTAGCCGGTATGCGTGGTTTGATCGCGGGCCCATCGGGTCGTATCATTGAGGTTCCGATTCGAGCAAACTTCCGTGAGGGACTATCTGTTCTTGAATTCTTCATATCAGCACATGGTGCGCGTAAAGGACTAGCAGATACAGCGCTTAGAACAGCTGAATCAGGATATCTAACAAGAAGATTAGTAGATGTCTCACAAGATGTTATTGTCCGTTCAGATGATTGCTTCAAACAAAGAAAAGAAACGGCTAGAGGTATCATAGTTGCAGCACTCCAAGATGGACATCGTATGGTTGAAAATCTTTCAGATAGAATCTGGGGACGTGTTCCGGTGCGTGATGTAGTGGATCCAAAAACCGATGAAGTTCTTGCACCTGCAGGTGAAATAT